>JAHEMU010000014.1 GCA_024643485.1 Cytophagales bacterium | reverse complement strand
GTATTCGTTAAAGATGAAGAGGGGTTCGATATACCCATCGTTGATAAGGAAGGCAAATACGTAAAAGAAATCACTGATTTTGCAGGTATTTATGTCAAAAATGAATATTATGCTGAAGGTGAAGCTCCTGAAAAGCCGCTGGATGTTCAAATAGCAATCAAGCTAAAAGAAGAAAACAAGGCGTTTAAGGTAGAGAAATACGAGCATAGTTATCCTCATTGTTGGAGAACTGATAAGCCTATTTTATATTATCCCCTTAATAGTTGGTTTATAAAAACTACCGCGATAAAGGATCGTATGGTAGAACTAAATAATACCATTAACTGGAAACCAGAATCTACCGGAAAGGGCAGGTTTGGTAATTGGTTAGAAAATATGGTGGATTGGAATTTAAGCCGGTCAAGATTTTGGGGAACCCCACTTCCAATTTGGGTTACCGAAGATAAGTCTGAAGAAAAATGTATTGGCTCGATCGATGAATTGAGACAAGAAGTCAAAGTTTCGGTTGAAAAAGGATTTATGAAGGCAGAGTTGCCTGAAGAATTTGATCCACATCGACCGTTCGTAGATGATGTGGTTCTGACAAGTTCCAAAGGTGAGCCGATGAATCGCATCCCTGATTTGGTTGATGTGTGGTTCGACTCCGGCGCTATGCCTTACGCTCAATGGCATTATCCATTCGAAAACCAAGAGACCTTTGAAGAAAACTTCCCTGCTGATTTCATTGCAGAGGGTGTAGATCAAACACGTGGATGGTTTTTCACGCTTCATGCACTTGGGGCCTTGTTATTCGATCGAGTGGCATTCAAAAATGTGATTGCTAACGGATTAGTTCTCGATAAAGACGGCAATAAAATGTCGAAGCGATTAGGGAATGCCATTAACCCATTTGAAGTTTTATCTCAGTACGGCCCTGATGCTACGCGTTGGTATATGATTGCCAATGCAAATCCATGGGACAATTTGAAATTTAATGTGCTGGGAGTTGATGAGGTGCGTAGACGTTTCTTTGGTACTCTTCATAACACCTATAACTTTTTTGCTTTGTATGCAAATTTGGATGGGTTCACTTATTCAGAAGAGGCGATTCCAATTAGCGAAAGGACAGAAAGTGATCGATGGATATTATCGAGATTAAACACAACTACTCTTCAAGCTAAGGAAGCTCTTCAACAATACGAGCCAACAAAAGCAGCTCGAGCAATACAAGATTTTACGATCAACGAACTAAGTAATTGGTATGTTCGGTTAAATAGAAAGCGATTCTGGAAGGGAGAGTACTCTGCAGATAAAATGGCTGCATATCAAACCTTGTTCGAATGCTTGATTACCATTTCTAAATTGGCAGCACCAATTGCTCCTTTCTATTCTGAATCGTTATTTCAGGATTTAAATAAGGTAGCGGGTGTGGAAAAAGCAGAATCGGTGCACTTGGCTTCGTATCCTGAAGTTAATTCTTCAGCAATTGATACCCTTTTAGAAGAAAAAATGGACCTCGCTCAAACGATCAGTTCATTAGTTCACTCGTTAAGAAAGCAGCATAAATTAAAAGTTAGACAACCTTTGTCTAAAATTTTGTTACCTCTTCAAAGTGCTCATTTTAAAGATCAAATTATGGCCGTTGAAGATATTATCAAAACGGAAGTAAACATAAAGGAAATTGAATTTGTAGGTGAAGAATCGGGAGTATTGGTGAAGAAAGTCAAACCAAATTTCCGAAGAATCGGTCAAATTTATGGCAAAGACACCAAGGTAGTTTCCGCTTTCATTACGGGCTTACATGCTGATCAACTTGCTGAATTAGAATCCACGGGTTCATTGAAGACCACAATTGGTGATTTATCAATTGAATTGACTCACGAGGATGTGGAAGTTTCCTATGCAGATATCCCTGGATGGTCGGTGGCTTCGGAAGGGATGGTTACGGTGGCTCTTGACATTACGCTAACTGATGTGTTGAAGAAAGAAGGAATTGCAAGAGATTTGGTTAACCGTATTCAGAATATCAGAAAAGATACAGGGATGGAAGTGCAAGATAAAATCTCTTTGGCTATACAGTCAGGTTCCGTAGAGCTTAAATCGGCTGTTGAAGCATTTGAAGGTTATATTTGTACCGAAATTCAAGCGAAGGAAATAACATTTGCTGATGTAATTTCGGATGGGATTGAAATTCAAATTGATGAAATTGAACTTATTGTAAAAGTGGAAACTGTATGAAGTTATATAAATATTTTCTAATTGCATTTTCGGTTATTTTAATCGATCAGATTTCAAAAATGTGGGTATATAATACCATGGATTTGCATTCGGAAATCAATGTTTTAGGCGATTGGTTTAAAATACATTATCTATTGAACCCGGGGATGGCTTTCGGTATCAAATGGAATTCTGAATACGGAAAATTAGCACTGACCATTTTTAGATTAATTGCGGCGGTTGGAATTTCTTATTATATAATAAGCTTGTTTAAAAATAAGGCAAAAGCAGGCCTTATTATCTGTATGTCTTTGATTCTTGGAGGAGCAATAGGAAACGTAATCGATAGCACATTTTATGGTGTTTTGTTAGATAATGCACCGGCAGATTCACCTAGTCCTTGGTTCCATGGTCAGGTAATTGATATGCTTTACTTCCCTATGTTTGAAGGCTATTGGCCAGAGTGGGTGCCTTTTTTAGGCGGCGATTACTTTTTGTTTTTCAGTCCGGTTTTTAATATTGCGGATAGTTCTATTTTCTTAGGAGTGTTATTCATCTTGATTTACCAGAAAAGATATTTTAATCCTGTTGAATTTGAAAAAGATACTATTACGGATGAGGAAGTAGATGCGGAAAATGAAAGTGAGGTAGTTACGGAAGCAATAGAAGCAACTGAGAGTCCGAATGATTTAATTTCAGAGGAAGAAAATTCTGAAGGGTTAAAAGAAGACAAGCCATAATTATTATATCATTCGATGAAATCTTCTTAGATTAGTTGAATGGATGCGCAGTACGAAAAATTTATTCAAATGACCCTGCGGGATAAGGTGCTCGAGTTATATCGAGAAGGAACTATACTTATGTCCATTCGATATTATGGGTATAAAATAAACCTTTATACCATGCATGGAGCCTTGATAGAAGTCTTTTACAACCATAAGTTTGATCGTATCGAGAGGATTGAAAAGCTCGACAGCGCACACACTCGGATGAAGTTTTACACGGATCAAATTAAAATTGAAGGTAATAGATTGGTGGTTTGAAATTATATAGTGTAAATGGCTCCTCAAGAATCTCCAAATATTTTTGAAAAGGGATTGGATTAGTGCCAGTTTCTATGGTATTCGATGTTAATCAGCTTAATAAATTCCCTTCATGAAAAAGTTCAATATTTGTCCGGTTCTGGATACAAAAAAAGAGTCTTAAGATGAGTTTCAGTGTTGAAAACCATCTCCGTTTTTAACATGATTCTCGCTGATAACAAAAAGGGCGATTCAAATATTTGAATCGCCCTTTTTTGTTCAACACGTTTAGTGTTTTAAACAGCAGCTTCAGAGTGTGATTCTCTTAAAGGAGCAATTTTAAAATGCTTCTTAGTTTTAAATCCACAGTATCCACAATTCATGTATTTTTCCAACTCACCTTCTGAATCAGCAGTAGGAGCAGTTATAATTTCTTCTTTTACCACACGTAGTGTTTGGTAATTACATTCAGGACACTGATTCGCATGTAAGTGACCAGAATATTTTTCAATTTTAGTATAACCAGTTTCTTCTTCAACCCATACATCATAGTCAATAGAAAAGATGTTTTCCTCCGCTTGCATACCTTCATCAAGATAAACGTCTTCTTCATCTTCACTAAGTAATTTCATTGGTTTACCAGTTTTTGGAGAGATACGTGGTTGGTAACGCAATTTTTTAAGCCTTTTCTCCACATAGAATGGATAGTAAAACTTAAGTAAATTTTGAACAATCACACCAACAATTAGCGCCATCATTACGGAAATAAATGCGCGAACTCCAATTAATAACGGAGATAAATCGTCGGAAAAAGTATTTGCATAAATTGCGATTGCAGCGATAAATGTGATCGAAGCATACCATAAAAAGTTAATTTCATGAGCATTTATGTAATCATACTTTGATTTTAAATCTCTGGTTGCACTTAATTTTAAAAGGTGGCCTAATAAAATAAGTACGCCAATACCGGCTAATCCTAAAGTAATCTGAAGGCCGATGCCATTCCAATACAGGAGAGAGATAGGGTCTTGCATAGCTGTTTTTAGTTTATCTTATATGATGTTGTTCAAGCAAATATATCATTTTTTGTATATAATATACACATATGATATAATTTAATAAATTATAGATAACATTATTTTAAAACAAAATACAGGACATGAAGCCAACTATATTACACATCCATTTGACTAATTTAACGAATAGAGTTAATATATTCAACGGATTTATGGAAAAAATCACATTTTAATAAAATGGGGTAGAAGTAAGAATCAGGATTATTTTGATACTTTGTCTAATATTTTAACAACAGCTTCATAAATCCCATCTTCATCAAATTTACATTCGGCATGTAGTTCTTCTTGTGTGCCATGTTCAATTATTTGATCAGGAATTCCAAGTCGGATAACGGAAGAACTGAATTGGTTGTCTGAAGCAAATTCAAGTATGGCGCTGCCAAATCCCCCGGAAATACATCCGTCTTCTACAGTTATGACTTTTTCATAATTTTCAAAGACTTCCTTTAACATTAATTGGTCCAATGGTTTTGCAAATCGGGCATCATAGTGGCCTATTTTAATTCCCTCCAATTCAAGTTTTTTACAGACGTTCTCTGCGTAATTTCCAACGTGGCCTAAGCTTATAATAGCAATATTTTCACCTTCACGAAGTTTTCTGCCTTTACCTATTTCTAACTTTTTGAAAGGTTTTTTCCAATCGGTCATAACACCTTCGCCCCGAGGATACCGAATGGTAAAGGCTTTAGATTCTCGTGGTAACTGGGCTGTGAACATCAAATTACGCAGTTCCTCTTCATTCATTGGCGCGCTAATAATCATATTAGGGATGCACCGCATAAAGGCAATGTCATATGCTCCGTGGTGGGTAGGTCCATCAGCACCAGCAAATCCTGCACGGTCTAAACAAAAATTTACCGGTAAGTCTTGAATACACACATCATGAATCACCTGATCGTATGCGCGTTGCATAAACGAACTGTATATATTACAAAATGGAATTAAACCTTGTGTGGCTAAGCCTGCAGAAAAGGTTACCGCATGTTGTTCTGCAATACCAACATCGATGGCTCGTTCGGGCATGGCTTCCATCATAATATTTAATGAAGAACCCGAAGGCATAGCAGGCGTTACCCCAAATATTTTCTCATTCTTTTTGGCAAGTTCAAGAATGGTATGACCAAATACATCCTGATATTTTGGAGGTTTTGGTGTGTCAGATACTTTTTTATGGATCTCGCCTGTCACTTTATCAAATGTGCCCGGTGCGTGCCATTTCGTTTTGTTTCCGTTTTCAGCTGGTAAAAACCCTTTGCCTTTTACAGTTACGCAATGAAGTATTTTGGGCCCTTTAATATGTTTCAGGTCATTTAAAACACTTACTAAATGGTTAACATCATGTCCGTCTATTGGACCAAAATATCTGAGATTGAGTGACTCGAAAAAGTTACTGCTACCTAAAACAAAGTGCTTGATGCTGTTTTCTACCTTTTGTACAATTTCTCGGGCGCTTGTGCCAAATGTGCTGAGTTTCCCCAATAAATTCCACACATCATCTTTTACTTTATTATAAGTATGTGAGGTGGTGATGTCGGTTAAATAATCCTTTAATGCACCAACATTTGGATCAATAGACATACAATTATCATTCAAAATGATAATGATATTCGAGTCAGAGGTCCCCGCGTTATTAATTGCTTCAAACGCCATCCCTCCAGTCATTGCTCCGTCACCTATTATTGCAATATGCTGCTTATCTTCTAATTTTTTGTATTTCGAAGCCATCGCCATGCCTAGTGCAGCCGAAATGGAAGTTGATGAGTGTCCAACGCCAAAACTATCATATTCGCTTTCCTTCCGTTTAGGGAACCCTGAAATACCTTTATAATAGCGATTAGTATGAAATTGATCTCTCCGGCCGGTAAGTATTTTGTGACCATAAGCTTGATGCCCCACATCCCAAACAATTTCATCTGTAGGGGTATTAAAAACATGGTGAAGAGCTACAGTTAATTCAACTACTCCTAAACTTGCTCCAAAATGCCCACCATAAACGGAAACGTTATCTACAATAAATTGTCGGAGCTCTTTTGCTAAAATCACCAATTCTTCTGGCGTTAATGGCTTTAGGTCATCCGGACTATTTATTTTTGAAAGAATTTTTCCTGGCTCTATAAGCATAGTTGAAGGTGTTTTAATAAAGTTATAACACAGTTTAGTGGAAAGTGTTTTAGCTGTTCGTCACCTGAATTTTGACAAATTTACATTTTTTTCATTGCAACCCACATTTGATTAAGAATTTTATAATCCTATTTTTGCATTTTCCGGTGTATTTCCACAATATAGCAATAAGTGAATTACGAAATCAAATTACCCTTTTTTGAAGGCCCGTTCGACTTACTTCTTTTTTTTATCGAGAGAGACGAGTTGGATATACATGATATTCCGATTGCTAAGATTACGGATGAGTTCTTGAAATATATCCGGCAAATGGAACACATGAATATCGAAGTGGCAAGTGAATTTATTCTTGTCGCGGCGACTTTGATGAGGATAAAATCTAAAATGTTACTTCCTCGTCCTCAACTTGACGAGCAGGGAAATGAAATTGATCCCAGGGAAGAATTAGTAAGACATTTATTGGAGTATAAGCGATATAAGGAAGTTGTAGAGCAACTATCTGTTATAGAAGATCAGGAATTATCCCGCGAAAAAAGAGGGAATGTTAAAAAGGAAATCAAAAAATTAGCAGAATCTACCAATGTAGAGGCAGAGCTTCAGCAGGTAGATCTTTATAAACTGTTAAAAATATTTTCGAAGGTTGTTCGTCGTTATGATGAAGAACAGAACAAGCCGGTACACAAAGTAATTGAATACCCCTATACCATTGCAGGTCAAAAGGGATATTTAAGAAACAAAGTTATGAATGGGCAGCGCGTGTCATTTTTGAATATTCTTGAAGATGATGCCTCGAAAATTGCGGTTATATTTAATTTTTTAGGAATATTGGAAATGCTCCAATCTGGAGAAATTAGGTTAATTTTAGGCGAAGGATTTAATAATTTTTGGATAGAAGCTGTGGAGGAAAGAGAGAAGGATCATGTCGAATAACAGGAAGAAGGCACTCGAAACTTTAAACGTGAATAAGGTATGGATTCCAGTACTTATCAGTATCGGATATGTCATATACCTTTTATTTACTGATGAGAATTTTTCGCCGGAAAGACTTAATTTAATTTTTCAAGCGGGCACTGTTGGGCTTGTTTTAGCGGCTGTCTTTTTATTTATTAAGGAATTAGCTTATATCTATAGGTTAAAGTACCTCGCTGAAGATCAGCTTTCATTCAGAGCTAGTGTTCAATTGATTTTATTATGGGAATTTGCTTCGGCAGTAACACCTTTTGTTGTGGGAGGTACTCCAGTGGCTATTTTTCTCTTGATGAAGGAAAAAATAAATTTAGGGAAATCCATCGCCTATGCGATGGTTACCGCAATCCTGGATAATTTGTATCTAATTTTGGTGGTTCCATTTATTTATTTCTTACTTAAAAAAGAATTATTTCTATTTGAATCGTCTGATATTCTAATTCAAAACATCCCTAATTTCCTTTTGATTAGCTACTCGATGATTATCTTTTATACGGCGGTGATGTGTTTTGCATTATTTTTCAGACCGCGACTATTTAAATGGATCTTGCTGAAAATTACTTCCATTTGGATTCTAAAGAGGTGGCAATACGCGGCTTATCAACATGGAAATGAAATCATGTTAGCATCTGAAGAGCTAAGAGGCAAAGGCTACAGCTATTGGTGGAGAATTTTTTATACCACATTTATAAGTTGGACAGCACGTTTTGCCTTACTGAATTTTTTAATCATGGCTTTTGTGGATGTTTCGTTTTTCGAGCATATTTTGGCATTTTCCAAGCATATCACTTTGTGGGTAATTACCTTAATTTCCCCAACACCTGGGGGGGCTGTCGCTGCAGAGGGTGGTTTTAATGCTTTTTTTCAGCAGTTAATGGGCGAATATACCGCCGCTTTAACCATTTTGTGGAGAGCTTATAGTTATTATATATTCTTGCTACTCGGGGCTTTTGTGTTGCCAAGATGGGTAAGAAGGGTATATGTTAAGAAGAAAACTTCTGGTACAAACGTAAAACCTGTGGAATAAGCAATTGAGTTTCGTCATTCAAAATTAATTCATCTGCTAGCGCTATTTTTTCCTTTTGTGACATTTGTTTATCGATGATTTTTAGAATATCAGATTCGCTTCTATGCGGATCTCTTTGCCGAATTCTCTGTAATCGAAGTTCTAATGGGCTTTCAACAACAATGGTATAATCGAGTGACTTATAACTTCCAGTTTCAAACAGTAAGGCGGCTTCTTTGAGTATAAACGCTGAATTTTGCAATAAGCACCAATTTTCAAAATGGGATTGCACCGCGGGATGAATGAGTTTATTTAAATCTTCAAGGAGTTGTTTATTCTGAAAAACCTGTTGGGCGACATAGCTCGTATTGTATTTTGAACCTTGATAGGCCTTTTCTCCCAATAAGGAAATAATAGATGTTTTTAATTGTTGGTCTTGCTCCGTTAATAATTTAGCTTGGTGGTCCGCCATATATATCGGAATACCAAGTAGGTTGAAAATTTTTGCTACAGTGGTTTTTCCAGTTCCTATTCCGCCTGTAATGCCAATTTTTTTCATTTTTTCATTTTCAAGTTCAGCGAAATCCTCGAGGAATCTATCTGAAGGTAATATAAATTTTCCGGATATTTAATTAGAGAGATTAGGGCAGTAGAATCCGATTTTTGGTAGGAAGATGGGAGTAGTATCAAATCAAAATCGTTAATGGAAAAAACTGGGCCGTTTTTGAGTTTTTTATATCTTATTGTGGTAGTTGAGTCTTGAAGTTCAATGGATTGTTTGAGAGTCAGCCCAAGCCCAGATCTATTGATAGGCACTTGAATGGATTCTTCTATGAGTTCTGCCAAAGTAAATGAAATAGTTACTGTAGGAGGGTTTCTTTTAATGATGCTATAATTAGGGACGCTAATCTGAACCTCTTCACTAAAATTATCATCTAAATTTTTCTCCGAAATAGAAAGAGTTATCGGGTTTGGGATTTCAGATATAAAACTATTAGGTCCTGTTAGTGTGACAGAATCTTCAGATAATGAAATGGGGGAGTTGATGATGTAATTTTCATTTAAATTGATGGAAAGGGAATCAACTTTTAACGAAAAGCTTTTAGTGACACGCTTATCTAGATGGATGAATAAGGTATCTGTGAGAATATAATTAAGTTCAATGTCAGTGATTTGATCTGTAATGGTCCCTGGCAAAGTAATTCCAGGGATTTTCTTTACTTCAAGTGGATTTTCAATAACAATAGAAATGGGTGTTACTTTTACCCCGATGGATTTTCTCAATAAATTCCAACCAACACCAGATACATTGATTAGGATACTTTCTGGCAGATTGCCGATGGAAAGGTAATTTTCGGTATCGTAAACAAATTTTACGGGATACTTAAGGTTGGTTGAATAATTTTTATTCAATGCATTAAAAAACCAGAAAATAGTGGCAGCAACCGCACATAAAATAATTGTACTGAGGCTGCTGCCTCTGTTTAATTTGAAAAGTGACCGTATTTCTGATAGGATCTTTTTCAAATCGATAAATTACTTTTTAGTAGATTTTGAAGACTCAACTGAAAGGGCAGATTTATTAAAAGTAAGTTTAGTTCCTTTATCAACATCTAGTACCACTAAATCATCCTCTACACTGTACACTTTTCCGTGCATACCACCGATGGTTACCACGTCATCTCCTTTTTTAATTTCAGTCAAAAAGCGTTTTTGTTCCTTTTGTTTCTTTTGATTTGGGCGAATAATAAAGAAGTAAAATACAGCTACCATTCCCAACAAAAATAGAAATTGTCCACTCATAAAAGGTGAACCACCTCCTGCTTGTAATAATAATTGATTAATCATTTGATAAAATTATTTAATTCGATTGAAAAGCAAATGTATATGTTTAAAAGCAAACATCCCAACCTCCGGAGGGAGATTGGGATGTAAATAATTTATTGATCTGTAGAACGATTATTGTACAGGGTCAACTTGAGCTTTAATTCTCAAAGTAGTGTTTTTAGGCCAAGTGTTAGCAGTAATAGTAACCACTTTATTTTGCATACCTAATTTACCTTTGCTATTAAATTCTGCAGAAATTTCAGCAGTACCTCCTACTGGAATTGGTTCTTTAGGCCAGCTTGGAACAGTACAACCGCAAGAACCTCTTGCGCTTTGAATGATTAATGGAGCTTGTCCAGTATTTTTAAATTTAAATACGTGAGTCACTATATCACCATCTTTAATGGTTCCAAAATCGTGATCCATTGCTTCAAATTCGAATGATGGAAGTGGACCTTCAGGTTTTTCTTCAGGAGCTTGAGGCTGAGCTATAGCTCCCGGAGTTGAAGTTGCCGCTGGGCTTTCCAAAGACTTAAGTCTCTCCTCTAGTTCTGCAATTCTTTTCTCTGCATCTTTATTCTGGCAGGACGAAAATCCAACCACGAATACCACTGCAAGGGCTAATACGTGTAATCCTATTTTTTTCATAGCTTAATTATTAATTCAGTTTTAATTTTCAGTTTTCTCTTTACTTTTGATTTGATTGATAAGGCTATCAACATCCTCTAAAAGTTTTTCTGCCTTTTCTTTGGCTTGTGAAACCACTTTTTGTCCTTCATTTTTTGCTTGGCTGAAAGGGAGTTCACCTTTGCCTTCAATTAGGTCGTCTAGTAGATCTTCAAGCATTTTTTTGTACTTATCTAAGCGATACGACAGTTTGTCTCGCGTGTTAGATCCTTTATCTGGGGCATATAAAATTCCTATTGCAGCACCTGCAGCAGCGCCTAGTAAGAATGCAAGTAATGAATTTCCGGAATGTTTGCTCATAGTTTATTTATTTATTGTCAAGTAAGCCTCTACCACTCTTTTTAATAACGCCAGTTTTTGTTAATTCATCTGCTATTACATCCAACATACCATTGATAAATTGTTTGCTTTTGGGAGTTGAATAGAGCTTTGAAACCTCAATATATTCATTTATCGTCACTTTTATTGGTATACTGTTGAAAAATATAAATTCCGCCAGTGCCATTTCAATGATGATTCGGTCGGTTATAGCCAATCTTTCGATGTCCCAATTAACCGCTTTTTTGTTTATCAAATTCTTTGGTTCGTCATCCAAACCGATAGTTTCATCAAACAATTTTACAAAGAACGTTTTATCGTCTTCCAGATTATACGAAATCTGTTGGAATTCGAAATCTTCCTCCCCTTCTTCCATCTGTTTGAATGTTTTCAACACCAAGCTATTTACAATGGGTTGATTTTCTGACCAGTAGATGTCTTTGTCTTCTAAGAAATTGTCAATCACCTCATTTTTGAAGATGATCTTTTTAATTAGGTGCAAAATCCATTTATGGTCGTCTTCAAAAGAAGGCGATTCTAGGCTTTGATAGGCGATGTAGGCTTTGTCTGTAAGTATCAATGATTTAAACCAAGACTTCACCTCAGGCTCATTTCCCCATCCAGAATTACAATCTAATATCGCACTTTCAACGGTCTCATTCAATAAAAGCTGCTTGATTAACAAATTATTAACAAAATTGTTATGATTTCGTTTGGTATCATTTTCAGCTTGTTTCCGGAATTGAAAAATCAAATCTAGAAAGGATAAGTAGTAGCAATGTAGTTTTTCAACATCTGCCATCATCCGTTTTCTAAGATTGGAAAGATCTCTTCTGTTTTGTTGTTCCATTAAAGATATTTCATGATCTACCGCCTTGATTACATGTTCAGAGTAATTTTTGCGGGTATCATTTTTTTTAACCAATACATCATGAAGAAGGGTATGGGCCAATTTTTTATCGGCTTTCAATTGATCATGATCTTGCAGCTCCATGCTATTTAAATCCGGAGAAAAGACTTCTGACAAATGTTCTAAAGCGATTTGGAAATTGGCTTCGAGCCCTTGTTTATGAGAAAACAAGGCCTGCATAGCTTTTATCCTTAAGGTTCTTCTGTTTAGCATTTGATTTTAGTATGATAATTTGACGTTGCCTACTGATTGAATTCTCTGATCGCCGATTGCAATTGCTGCTTCTTGAGGTGTAATCCCTTTTTCTTCAGCAATATTTACTGCATTCAAACAATTATCATAGATTTTTTCAGCCATGCTATAAGATCTTTCCTTATTATACTCACCCAGGTGATCCAAATATACATTGATAAGTCCTCCGGCATTAATCACAAAATCCGGAGCGTATAATATTCCTCTTTCAACTAAAATTCTGCCGTGAACCAATTCTTTTTTAAGCTGGTTGTTGGCTGCTCCTGCAACGATATCACAATTTAATTTGTAAACGGTATCATCATTAAGGGTAGCACCAAGAGCACATGGGGCGTAAATATCGACATCAAGTCCGTAACCATCACCGTTAAATATTTCAGCACCTGTTGATGCTGCTACTTTTTTTAATTTATCCTGATCAATATCAGAAATAAACACTTTGGCGTTTTCTTTTCTTAATTTTTCGGTGAGGTACATTCCAACTTGGCCAACTCCTTGAACCCAAATTTTCTTACCTTCTAATGATTCACTACCATACGCTTTTTTAGCCATGGCTTTAATCCCTACATAGGTTCCGTGAGCGGTTACAGGAGAAGGGTCTCCACTGCCTCCTCTAAATTGAGGTAAACCGGTGACGTGTTTTGTTTCCATGGCGATATATTCCATATCGCTGGTCTTCATGTTCACATCTTCTGCGGTAATGTATTTACCGTTCAAACTTTGAACAAATTTTCCGAAACGGCGTAAAAATGGTTCCGTTTTGTCTTTTTTAGCGTCTCCGATAATAACAGCCTTACCACCTCCTAAGTTAAGACCGGTAACTGCGGCTTTGTAGGTCATTCCTCTAGACAATCTCAACGCATCAACTAGAGCTTCATAATCAGTAGCATATTGCCACATGCGCGTACCGCCAAGTGCTGGCCCTAGTACGGTGTTGTGAACAGCAATAATTGCCTGTAGCCCCGTTGCATTGTCATTACAAAAAACAACTTGCTCATGCCCCATATCAGAAAGCATCTCCATGATGGTCTGTTCCTGTATAGTTTCAATCTGTTTAACCTCCATAATGTAATTATAGTAAAATTTATAGTAGTTTTGGGGTTTGGAACCGTCACAAAACGATTCGTGGCAAATTTAGTTTATTTTAACCTTTCAATAGCAAGGGTATGGATGAAAACTTATCGTTCTTATGTACGTTATTCTTTTTAATTAAATGAAGGAACTTTCACATCTCAATAAATATCTCTATAAATACAAGTTTTATTTAATACTTGGATTCATTTTCATCGTGTTAACTAACTTGTTTCAAATTTTACCGGCTCAGTTGGTAAGGCATGCTATAAATCTCGTTACGGACAATATTTACGTTTTTCGCTTGTTCGATGGCATGGATTTGAAAAATGATTTTTATGCAGTTTTTGCTTCTGGTATTTTAGTTTATGCAGGCTTAATTGTTTTAATGGCCTTTATTAGGGGCTTTTTCTTGTTTTTAGTCAGACAAACAATCATTGTGGTTTCCCGCTACATTGAATTTGATTTGAAAAATGAGATATTTAATCATTACCAAACCCTTCCTTTAAGTTTTTATCGTCGAAACAATACTGGCGATATCATGAACCGTATTTCTGAAGATGTCAGTAAAGTGAGAATGTATTTGGGCCCTTCTATAATGTACGGTCTGAACCTTTTTACCTTATTTATTATACTCATTCCTTACATGATGACAATAAACGCAAAATTGACGTTTTATTCACTTTTGCCGTTGCCTATCCTTTCGTTTAGCATCTATTTTGTCAACAACCTTATCAATAAGAGGTCGGAAGAAATTCAAATTAGTCAGTCTGGATTATCGACTTTCGCGCAAGAGGCTTTCTCAGGAATAAGAGTTTTGAAATCGTTTACTCGAGAACCCGATAGTATTCGAAATTTTGCAAAGGAAAGCGATAATTACAAAAATAAATCACTTAAGCTCACTAAAGTACAATCGATGTTTTTCCCGCTAATTATGGGATTAATTGGTATGAGTACCATTCTTACCATCTACGTGGGAAGTACCGAAGTGATTAAAGGAAATCTGACTTTTGGGAATATTGCAGAGTTTGTTATTTATGTCAATTATTTGACTTGGCCGGTGACTTCATTGGGATGGATTAGCAGTATCATACAGCGGGCGGCAGCTTCTCAAAAAAGGATTAATCAATTCTTATTGGAAAAAAATGATATTGTAAGCACAAAAAACCTCAAGGAAAATCTAGTGGGTGAATTGTCATTTAAACAAGTCACTTTTGATTACCCCGATTCCGGAATCCGTGCGCTGGATAATATTAATTTTTCCATAGCACCTGGTGAAGCATTAGCTATTATTGGAACAACAGGCTCTGGAAAAAGTACAATTGCCAATTTGATTTCCCGACTATACGATACAACTGCCGGAGAAATTAAGATTGATAATCGGCCAATAAATGAATACAACGTATCCAATTTAAGGAGCCAAATAGGATACGTTCCGCAAGATGTGTTCCTCTTTAGTGATACCATATTTAATAATATTGGATTTGGGGCAAAAGAATACAGTGAGGAAAAAGTTTTGAATGCGGCTAAAGAAGCAGATATTTACCAAAATATTCTAGATTTCCCAGAAGGCTTTAAAACTAAAATTGGGGAAAGAGGGATAACATTGTCGGGTGGACAAAAACAGCGGGTTTCAATTGCCCGAGCCATTGTAAGAGATCCTAAAATTTTAATTCTTGACGATGCACTTTCTGCCGTGGATACCAAAACGGAAAATACGATCCTGAACAGCATGAAAAAAATTATGGATGGTAGAACTACCATCGTGATTTCTCATCGGGTGTCTTCAGCAAAATTGGCAGATAAAATAATTGTACTTGATGAGGGTAAAATGATTGAACAAGGCACTCATGAAGAATTAATGCAGTTAAATGGTGTTTATAAGGATCTATACGACAAACAAATGACCGCCGAGCAAGTAATGGAGTAATTTATCCCTATCGTATGACCAGTTGTAATAAATGATTGTTCATATTTACTTTAAAATACTATTTTCGCAAAAGAATAATTTTCAATTAATAGGATGGAAACAGAAGCTGAACAAATTCATATACACCGCGAGAAGGTGAACAAAGTGTACGAAGAGGTAGGAAAGGTAGTTGTAGGCCAGCAATACATGGTAAATCGATTGCTTATTGGGTTATTTACTAACAGCCACGTTCTTTTGGAAGGGGTTCCTGGGCTGGCTAAAACGCTAACGGTAAGTACCCTGGCTCAAGCCTTGCATTTGGATTTTCAACGAATACAGTTTACGCCTGATTTACTTCCTGCGGATTTGGTTGGTACAATGATTTACAACCAAAAGAAATCAGAGTTTGAGGTAAAGAAAGGCCCTATTTTTGCCAATATTATATTAGCAGATGAAATAAATAGGTCTCCAGCAAAAGTACAATCTGCACTACTCGAAGCCATGCAAGAGAAGAGTGTAACCATTGGTGAAAACACCTTTACATTGGATAAACCTTTTCTTGTACTTGCCACTCAAAATCCTGTAGAGCAAGAGGGAACTTATCCATTACCAGAGGCGCAAGTCGATCGGTTTATGATGAAGGTCAAAGTGGACTATCCTTCTAAAGAACAAGAATTGGAAATCATGAGACGAATTTCCAATATGAAATTTGATTATACCGTAGAAACGGTGTTGACAAAGGAAGATATTTTCGCCATTCGAAATGAAATAAACCAAGTTCAAATTGGTGAATCGTTGGAGCGATATATCATAGAATTGGTGTATGCCACTAGAAAACCTTTGGAATATGGACTTAAAGAATTGTCTGAATATGTTCAGTTCGGAGCATCGCCTAGGGCTTCCATTAATTTGAATTTAGCCTCCAGAGCCATGGCTTATTTAGAGGGAAGAAATTATGTCATTCCTGAAGATATCAAAGCCATAGCAAAAGACGTGATGAATCATCGGATTTTACTAAACTACGAAGCGGAAGCTGATAATGTAGAGACCAATGACTTGATCGATATCTTATTAAAACGAATTCCGATCAATAGTTAATTTCTCTATTTTGATATTCTGAATTGTAAACTTGCTAGCGCTTGCGCCGTAATAAGGTTTGATGTGCCTCTTAAGTTTTTATAAACTTTTGAAACATTGTATCCGAATAATCCTTGTAAGTCTACATTGAAGCGTCCAAATGGGTGCGAAATTGATACACCACCCTCAATTTCTAACATTAATTTATTCACCTGCGATGCGTTAAATTCAGGTAGATTGGATTGGTGTGTGCCCCTCAAAGTCCATTGGGGATTGTTGAAATAATTGATTGCCGGCCCCATTTGAAGGCCTATTTTTGCAGATTTTATCGGGAAATACAAGATATTGAGAAACTGTAAATTTAGACCGGAGTTTTTATAGGAAATCTCACCAGTAGGTCCTAATTCTTTAAAACCATAACTATTTTTAAGTATTATAAATTTTATTCCTGGTTTTTTGTTTTCAGGAAAATAGGTGATTTGCACCCCGCCTTCAGGTGAAACGTTAAACCAAGTACGGACGGTTTTAGAGCTCACAAATATATCATTTGCCACAGCACCACCAATTGGCCCGGCAAACCATTGTGAATATCCAGCGCATGCACTGAAAATGAATAAGAACAGGAATAAGTTTGATTTCATTAATTTCTATAATCGAGGCCCCAGCTTAACTTTTGCCTTATGGTTTTAAAATAACTACTGTCACCTAGCTTAATTAGATTGACTTTAAAGTCTGCTTTGTCAATAATCAATTCGCAATCATTTCCTATGGTCTTGAACCGCGAGTCTAAGGAACATAAGTAGTATTTACTTCTGCCTTCTATTTTAAAACTCAGTGTTCGGTCATCAGGAACAACCATAGGGCGGAGAGTGAGATTATGTGGAGATACAGGGGTGATTACAAAATTTTGTGAACCCGGTAAGACTAACGGACCGCCGCAACTCATGGAATAGCCAGTGGATCCTGTTGGGGTACAGACGATGATACCATCAGCCCAATACGTATTCACATATTCACCATCGATATAGGCTTTAACACTAATCATCGACGAAGTGTCCTTTTTTAGGATAGTAAAATCATTCAGTGCAAAATTGAAGGGTTCAAAAAGGCCATCTTTAGATTTTAAGCGCAACAGAGTTCGTTGGTCGAAGGTATAATTTTTTTTAAATAATTCGGAAAGAGCAGAGGTAATAAAGTCTTTTGCT
>JAHEMU010000256.1 GCA_024643485.1 Cytophagales bacterium | reverse complement strand
GCCGGGAGAATTAATTACGCTATCTTCAAATGACCAATTCAATGATTCAGTCTTTAGCATTTTACCTGTAGGCCCAGGTATATCTAAACTTGAAGGTTCTTTCAATAAATTGTCGGTACTTATCTTTGCTCCATTTAAGCTTAAAGCTCCTACAAATTTAATTTCATTTGGTGCTATATCCTTAATTCGATAACCCGCCCTATAAGACAAAAATTTGGGGAATCTTGCTACCACCAAGCTGTCGTGTCGAACACTTTTAAATTCGAATATTCCTTCAATTGGTTCGCTTAACTTCCCTCGATAAGTAAGTTTAGCATCGATAGCTTTGAATTCGGGCCGTGTGCTGATAAAGGTATAATCAGCCAATTGCGCAAAAACAGTATCGGCACTTAATCCAGCCGATTCCCAATTTACTTTTCCTTTGCTCCCAACGAATTCATTGGTTAAAATATTAAAATAACCACTCGTCCCATTGATAAAAAGAGAATCATAGGATGTCACCATGTTTAAAACTAACGTAGGGAATCGAATGACCGGACCCGAGGCTTCTGGCATGGTTACTTTAGGTTTAAAATACTCTAAAGGGTCTGGCTCCACATACTCTTCCACGGGAGGAAGCGCATAGGGGTCGTAATTAGGGTCGCTATATAGATTAGGGTCGTAATACGGCTCAACATAGCCCGTATCGTAATAGTAATCATCGTAAGTAGTAGTGGTGTCGTAATAATCGGTTGTCGCATAGCCATAAGGATCATCGTTTTTCACAGGTACAACAATCGGGATGTACTCAAATTCGAAATCATCCGAAATGGCATAGAGGCGGTTAGCTTTAGAAGCGTATAGTGCTCGTTTCTCAAAAAATGAATTCATGGTTTTGAGATAACCCTGAACCTCTTTCCAACTATGATTATTAATCATCTCACCTGTCATATTCAAATACTCAATCTGAATGGAGGGGGTGAGACCGGCACTATTTATCGCCTGGTTTATGACTTGAAAATATTGCGTCATCTGAGGGTAGTACCCCCATTTTTTCTGCTGCATTTTCCTTGCTTGCTCAATGATTTTTTGTTTCACATCCAAGGAGAGCGAACCGTAAACGATCGCAAATTCATCGGCAGTGATAATGGCCGCATCTTTACCCGTATTTCGCAAAAGACCGGGAATTGTATCTCCAAAAGCAACAGGATTTTCAGGCAATACAAAGCGCTGCCCAAAAGTAATCTGGGCAAAAAATAATAATATTGGTATGATATATCCTGCTCGGAGTTTCAATTCACGCGAAATAGATTATTCAATAAGGGCACTTTATCTTACAATTTAAACCTAATTACTCAATATTCTTTAAGGTTTTTCGTTAAAACAACTTTTTTCAAGTCACAACTAACTACAATTCCATTACTAAACAAGCCCAACCATTTTTAACATATTTTGAAACGAGTTTCATTTGAATGGAAAGTGCCTTTGCTAAAATATCTTCGCCATCTGCTTCAAAGAACCCACTAAGCAATAAATACGTACCTGATTTCATGAGTTTTTTATACTCAGGCAACTCATCAAGCAGTACGTTTTTATTGATATTGGCAAAAATAATATCGTAAGTATCTTTCAATGGAACTTCCGTCACAGTCCCTGTAAATACATTGATCTTGTCACAACCATTTTGGGCGACATTATCGATGGTATTATCTACGCAAAGTTGGCTTACATCGTACGCATCAATATGTGATGCTCCTTTTTTCTCGGCGACAATTGCCAAAATCCCAGTGCCACAACCGGCATCCAAAACTTCCTTATCGGTAAAATTGTGATTTAATGCTGCTTGAACCATTAAATAGGTAGTAGCATGATGACCCGTACCGAACGACATCCTTGGATTAATCAGTATCTCCAAATCAAATTTCCCTTCAACCTGATGAAAATTCGCTCGGATTAAGCATTTATCCTCGACGATTACTGGTTCGTAATTTTTCTCCCACTCCTCGTTCCAATTGGTATTTGCCACTAAATTCCACTCTCCCACAACGCCTGTGTGTGCATATCGCTTGAGCAGTTTAGTCGTCGCAGATTCTTCTACCTGGTTATTTTCTGAAAAAGCCTCGATACCAGTTTCTGTTTCCTGCATGGTATCAAACCCTATTTCAGCTAATTCAGCAATAAAAATATCCTTGAATTCTTCAGTACACGTAACGGTAAAAACTCGATAATCCATTGTTAAAATGACTTAGCTATATCAATAAAATCTCTCGAGTTCAGGGATGCTCCTCCTATTAATCCACCGTCCACATCTTTACATGCAAATAACTCTTGAGCATTTGAGGGCTTGCAGCTACCACCGTACAACAGGGATATTTCTTCC
The DNA here is from genome assembly GCA_024643485.1 of Cytophagales bacterium. Lineage (GTDB taxonomy): Bacteria > Bacteroidota > Bacteroidia > Cytophagales > Cyclobacteriaceae > JAHEMU01. The sequence goes on along the minus strand of JAHEMU010000256.1, from coordinate 2,266 downwards.
GCCAATGCATTGCCATATTTAGAAGCAATGTGGTTTCTAATAGCCGCATGCATTTCTTGTGCTTGTTCAGGAGATGCAGTTCTACCGGTTCCTATGGCCCAAACTGGTTCATAAGCAATCACAACCTTTTTAAAATCTTCTGCGGATAGATGAAATAAGGATTTTTCTATTTGGGAAGTAACATGAGATACTTGAGTACCCGCTTCACGTATATCCAATTGCTCTCCACAACAAAATATGGGGGTTAGTCCTTGCTGTAAAACAGCGTCGGTTTTTGCGGCTAGAAGCTCATCGCTTTCGTTAAAGTACATCCTTCGCTCACTATGACCTAGTACTATATATGCAGCTCCTACTGATTTAATCATTCCTGCAGAAATTTCGCCCGTATAAGCTCCATTTTCCTTTTCATGACAATTTTGTGAACCTACGAAAACATTTGTTGAATCTTTAGCCAGATCTGCTACTGATTTTAGGGAGACAAATGGAGGGATTAAAAGGAGTTTTACCTGACCTTTCACTTCGTCTTTCGCCATATTTACCACTTCGGAAGCTAGCTTCATGCCCTCCCAAAGGTCGTTATTCATTTTCCAGTTTCCAGCAACAATTTTCTGTCTCATGTTCTATACATCTTTAATAATAAGCTTCAAATATACCACCTTAACGCCACTTTTCAGCTTGAAATTAAATAAAATATAGAGGTAAAAATTACATGTAGAGTAATTTTCAATTAGGCATTTTCTGTAGATGTATTGTTGAACGACATTCCAATCCGGTTGGGACTTATCTTTTTAACAGAAGTAGGACTCTTCTTTTTTGAATATACCGACTCAAACCAATAATCGTATTCGTTAAATTGTACACAGTCTTTAACGATGGAATTTTCAATCATTATACTGATGATATGCTCCTTATCCAACCATTTTTCGAATGCTTCACGTTGACCCTTTGATAAATCAGCCAACTTTATGTAGTGAATACCCTTGTGAACTTGTGACGACAACTTTTCCATACTAATTAAAACTAATCCAACTTCTCTGACTTAAACTAAAACCAAGTTTTCTTAATTTGATGATTTTATCTCAAATAACAAAATATTCTGCTGCCGAAAAATTACAAAATGATAACCGAAATGTGCAATCGGTAATTGGTAATATACGACTATGGTTTGCAATTTCATCACCCTCAGTTTCTTCTCTCCTCAAAACTTTTTAATCCAAAAAAGGAATTTTGTCTAAGGAATTTTGTCTTGAAAATCATCTTATATACAACAAAAATCAATTTCCCAATAATGAACATTAGTGACCGGTGACGTTCACCTATAACAGTGAAAAATGATGAATAAAAGAAAATTGGGCACTTTTAATTTGGCATGGCTGTTGTATTTATATCACAAATATTCGTAAATTATTGTTCTTAATTTAACTGAAGCCCATGAAAAGTGTAGAAACCACCTTCAAACTCGTATTCAGCGATTCGCAATACTTTGACGCCGTTGGATATGTCGAAGATATGAAACGCCACCCTCAAAGGGTATACTGGCAAGGCAAGGAAGGAAAATCAGACGAAGAGCTTATCCTTTCCCATATCGCCCACCGTATCCTAAGTGGTTTTTATAACCACTATGACCCTATGATTGCCCGAAGAAATATCGTGAGTATGTCCAGCTATAAATCGGACGCATAAATATCTTCCAATACTTTTTTAATAAGCGTATTAATTACCTTAGTCGGGTTTTTTGAAAACTTATTTTTTACGCGATTGGCGAGAATAGCATTGATACTTATTGCATGGTGACCCATCGCTCTTGAAAACGCATAAAAAGCGGCAGTTTCCATTTCGAGATTTGATATCCAGAAGTCGTGTTTGTGAAATGACATGATCTGATCCAAAATCTTTGGATACTTGGTGTTTAACCTTAAACTCCGTCCTTGTGGTGCATAAAATCCAGGCGCAGTTATGGTGTTTCCTCTAATATAATCGTCGTTAAAATAGGCTTTCAATTTATCACTACCCCCTATCACATAGGGCATAGAAGGCAAATCTATTTCATTGAATATTGATTGAGCAATGATTTTTTCCGTATCCGTAAATGGAATGTCATAATATTTGGTCACATTATCTAGACCCACCGCAGCATTAGAAATTAAAAACGAACCTATCGGAATGTCATTTTGAATTGCTCCAGAAGTGCCAATTCGAATAAATGTCAGCTTCTTCTTGCGCGATTTAGGCTCCCGCCTCTTTAAATCCATATTCGCCAAAGCGT
>JAHEMU010000013.1 GCA_024643485.1 Cytophagales bacterium | reverse complement strand
TCCGCTTTCTGACCAATATATTTTAGAAAACCCGCATCTTTTGAGCTTCCTAGAACAGCAATTTCTCCAAATTCTTTTCCATGTAAGGTGGTATTTTCATCCAATACACCGAAAACTTCTATTTTATTACTGTTAAAAATTTCTATCGCTGCAGGGGTTAAGGCATTTGCCCCTATTATCATCACTGGCTTATTCATCTTTGTTCATTTTATGACTCCATCTTTTCACATATTGAAGCAATGGATTATCCTGCAAAATTATGAATGTAAATAGAAATAACCAACCTGCTTTATAACGACTTAATGTACCAAAATTGGGAGTTGACATAGCTAAAAATGCACTTAATACAATAATATATGCCCCACTACTGTACAACCACAATGTTCGTTCTCTTAATGACCGATAAATATTTTTTAAATTAAATAAGAATAAAACCAACAAAAACGTATTCTCAATGGCTATCACTCCTTTAAAAAAGGAATTTGCCTCCCAAAATAAAGGGCGAAAAATGCCGTTGAGAATTGCCGCGGGCACACTTTTTATAATGCCAACCCAAGTACCATCTAAGTATGGAAAAATTAGGGCATCCCCATTCATTGATTTTTGAGTGAATTGTAAGTAATTGTCAAAAATAAGTGGAGGCAAGATTTCCAATGAAAGCATTTCCTTGGTAAAAGTGGCTACTAATACCCCGAATCCAAGAGTGAAAATCCAAACAATTAGAGGCCAATACTTCCTCGAGGGAAACCTAACTTTCACCTCATTGGCTATTAAAAAGGTCATCAATATGGGAACTAAAATTGCGGCATAATAATACTTTACTGTCCATAATAAATACAAGAAAATCACCCCCAATACTACGTTGATAACATTCAATTCTCTTTTTGTAGTCCAGTTAATCGCTATTCCAATCAAGAACATAATACTTGCTACGGCTATACTTTCTTTCGTTAATCCAGAACTCCAGAATACCACGGAAGGGAAAAACAATAAACTTATAACCGCAGCCATTTTTAATTCCCTTTTAACGGAAACTAAAACATGGGCCAAATAAAATGAGCCGCAAAATGAAAAAACAGAAAACCAAGTCGCCAATAAATAATAATTATTTCCGCTGAGCAGATTAAAAAACGAGGCGATTTTTACCAACCATTGAGCGCGAGGAACGGAGGATAGATAAGTGAGCTGATTAAGTATGTTCGATGGGGCCTCAGAATAAATTAAATACTTGAAATAGGAACCTGGCTGTTCAACTGCCCAATGTGACAAAACTGAAGCATCGGAGAAATACACAAGGGTATCCCCCACCTGATAGAAATAAAAATAAATGATTCCCAATGTAATCCCAGACATCACTTTCAAAGCCAAGGCTGGGTAATAAAGAGAAGCAACAGGAGAATTTTCAAACCTCCTCTTGAAGCCAATTACAACTAACGCCAGCAAAATAATGCCTAGTATAAAACTGAAGTAGCTCATTTATTTCCTTTATTAATAAGTAGGGAGGATCCAATTTTACATCTCAAGCACAACTTATTGATACAATATAGCTTATACAACTGAATCAGTCCTTGCGATTCCCAACAATTCTGAGGTTTCACACCTAAGCTGCTCCAGTGTTTAACTATTTCATTTGACTCGGGAGGTAATTCTTGGATCCAATTAAGCGCTTTTTCCATTATTAAATGGTCGTCTCTTAGTTGACCATAAGTAAAAATAAGTGGCGTTAGGGCATTTATTACCAACTTGTCAACTGAAGATTGTCCCATTCCAGCCGTTGAACTAGTTGTCGGGGATCCAAACCGATAATGGGTAGACCAGTATTCGGAAGGGGAGGTTGACAGCCATTTATTTAAATCCTCTGTTTGAGTAACATGGTAAACAAAATCAAAGGTACCAGAGGGGTAAACCGATGTAATGGAGCAAAATTGTGCCAATCTACGGGTGGGAAAAGAAGCCGGTCTCATCCGCATAAATTGCCAATGATGAGGCTCCAAAACGGAAGTGAGATTCCACTTATATTTGAGGAAATGATATTCTCGTTGTAACTCTTCTGAATAAGAATCCGCTGCCGTTTTCAAGAAACCTGCCTGTCCAAAAAGCAAAGCTTCTTTTTGAAATAGGGGCAATTTCATCCAATTAGTCCAAGGGATTGATCGCGATAACAAATAGAAATTATCCTGATTTTTGTTCATCCCCATATTACTGAGCAACAAACGCAATGTTACCGTCTCCCAATGGTTTTTAGTTGCCTTTAACAACTCCTTCACTTGAAGACTTTTCTTTTTGATTCGTTCTACTGCCGCTTGCTCCATCATATTTTGAACAACGACTGTTTTGACTTCATTTAAGCTGCCCGAGCATGGAATTGGAAGTAGGTTGTTGAGTTTCTGATATCTATTAAATACCGTTTTTGAAGTTCTTTCGCCAATAACCACCGTGGGAAGGGTATTCCCAGCCTCTGTAACAACCTCCTTATACTTGGTCCATATCACATGTAAAATCACATTGTTATAAGCCGGATCGCGGTGGTGATTATGCGCAAACCAATCGGAGGCAACGGTATGAATTTCTATATGTCCGGCCCACTCAATCCCGTTGATAATTACCTTTCCTTCTAAAAAATCAGGACCGGAATCTGTGTTATAATAGCCTGGATGAATGATATTAATTTCCATCCCGCAGGTTGTTACCAGTTTTTCTTTGTCAAATAACTGATGCATCCATACGAATTGGACAAAATCTTCCGATGAAGGAAAAAACTCCGACAATTATTTAGCGTATAACTGTAACATTTTGCCTGTGTCTTCCTGAAGCTCTTTGGCTTTTGATTTGGCTATAGAAGCAAAATCTTTACCACTAGATGCATATATTATTCCACGTGAGGAATTAATTAGCAGCCCGCCATTTTCATTCATCCCGTGTTCGCAAACCGATTGCAAATCACCTCCCTGCGCTCCAATTCCAGGAACGAGAAAGAAATGCTCAGGGGCTAGTTTTCTAATTGCGCTAAAATGATCAGCGCGTGTAGCGCCAACAACGAACATCGTTCGAGTATGATCCGACCATTGCATACTCTTGGTAATCACTTGTTCATATAATTTAGTGCCGTGGGAATTTTCAAACAATTGAAAATCCTGACTTCCCGGGTTGGAAGTGTGCACCAATAAGATGACCCATTTATCATCAAATTCAAGAAAAGGCATCACACTATCTTCTCCCATATAAGGAGCCACCGTGATAGAATCAAAATTCATGTTTTCAAAAAAAGCCTTGGCATACATTTTTGACGTATTGCCGATATCTCCACGTTTCGCATCTGCTATGGTGAAAATTTCAGAAGGAATGTATTCTATGGTTTTTTGAAGGCTATCCCATCCCTTACTTCCCATCGATTCATAAAATGCGATATTGGGCTTATATGCAACGCAATAATCTGCTGTAGCGTCGATAATTTGCTTATTAAACTCAAAAATGGGATCTTTTTCCTTCAGTAAATGCGAAGGAATCTTGGTCAGATCAGTATCTAATCCTACACAAAGAAGGCTTTCCTTTGTTCTGATTTGGGAGACTAGCTGTTTAAAATTCATAATGCAAAAATAAAAAAAACCGGCGTAGAACCGGTTTTTCTTAGAATAATAAACGTTTATTTTATCGTAGGTCTACAATATCGACTCCAGGGAACTTCGCAGGGTCGAATTTAAAGAAGGTATCAGTAACATTCAGACCACTTTGAAACTTCGAAATTTTATAAGTATATCTGGTTCCTGTTTTTTCAAACATGGTCCAGCTGATCAAACTGCGGTCTTTTTGAGAAATATTTAGTCTTATTTTAAAGAACTCAGAGTCTTTAGCATTTTCAGCCACCAAATCCACCACATCACACTTCACACCCGCTTCGGTCGTTTCCTCCACCAATAAGTATTTATAACCCTCTTTATAGGCATTGTAAATTTTTGCAGGATTGATGTCTTTTTCATCAGGATCATAATTATTTATCTCGACTTCGTTCACCTCATCGTCGGGAATATAAAAATGAGTCCAAACGGTTTTCCCATCGTTATAAATTTCCTGCTCTTCCAATTTTAAGCGGAACATATTTCCTTTAACTGTGATATCAAAGGATGCTACTTCGTTTAATCCATCCGATTCGTTAGTCATTATGGATTGAATATTAGCCTTATACGGTCCAATTTTACTGTATTTGGTACTCATCGCGTCCAAAATAGTTCTTGCTTTGGGGTCATATTGAGCGCTAGCAACCACTCCCCACATACTTAAAATGACCACCAAAAATGTTAATTTCTTCATCTTCACTTTTTCAATTATATTTTTAATTATCTAAATCCCTCAATAACTGTTCCAAACTGTAATCATCCTGAATTAAAACTTCTCTAGCTTTACTTCCTTCAAATGGGCCCACTATTCCAGCGGCCTCCAGTTGGTCTATTATTCTTCCGGCCCGATTGTAACCCAACTTTAATTTTCTTTGTACTAAAGAGGTGCTTCCTTGTTGATGCATAACAATTAATCTTGCGGCCTCATCAAACAACGCATCCCTATCTTTTAAATCTACCATAGAGGTGCTATTATCGTCATCACCCACAAATTCTGGTAGCTGATAAGCCGATTCATATCCTCTTTGGTCGCCAATATAGTCACAAAGAGCATCAATTTCAGGTGTATCTACGAATGGACATTGCAGACGTATGATATCTGACCCAAGTGACAATAACATATCCCCCATTCCGATCAATTGATCTGCTCCTCCTGTATCTAATATAGTCCGAGAATCTACTTTCGATGTTACCCTAAAAGATAATCGAGCAGGGAAATTGGCTTTAATAATACCGGTAATAACGTTTACAGACGGCCTTTGAGTTGCAACCACCAAATGGATACCAATGGCACGCGCTAACTGAGCTAATCGAGCAATGGGGGTCTCCACTTCCTTGCCAGCGGTCATCATTAAATCGGCAAGCTCATCTATCACCAAAACGATGTAAGGTAAAAAGCGATGGCCGTTGTTCGGATTCAATTTACGTTTTACAAATTTGGCATTATACTCCTTCAGGTTTCTGGCACCACCGTCCTTTAATAAATTATAGCGGTTGTCCATTTCTATACAAAGTGAATTCAAGGTGTACACCACCTTTTTTGTATCGGTAATGATGGCTTCCTCACTGTCGGGTAGCATAGCCAAAAAGTGACGTTCAATTTTACTAAATAAACTCAATTCCACTTTCTTAGGGTCAACTAAAATAAGTTTTAATTGAGAAGGGTGCTTTTTGTAAAGCAAAGAGGCCAATAACACATTAATCCCAACAGATTTACCCTGGCCTGTAGCCCCAGCAATTAGCAAGTGAGGCATCTTGGTTAAGTCAACCACATACACTTCATTGGAAATCGTTTTCCCCAAAATAATAGGCAGTTCCTTATCAGAGTTCATGAATTTTTCGGTCGCTAAAGCTGAACGAATGGACACGAGTTCTCTGTTTTTGTTAGGCACCTCAATACCGATGGTTCCCTTTCCTGGAATTGGAGCAATAATTCGAATCCCTAAAGCGGCCAAGCTCAAGGCTATATCGTCTTCCAGATTTTTAATTTTGCTGATTTTAACCCCTGCATCGGGCACAATTTCATATAGGGTTACGGTAGGACCGATAGTGGCTTTGATACTCTGGATTCCAATTTTGAAATTGACCAAGGTATCAATGATTTTATCCTTGTTTTGTTCTAACTCCGCTTTTGTTACGTTGACATTCGGAGAATCGTATTCCTTTAGCAAATCCAATGGAGGGTACTTATAGCTGCTGAGATCGAGTGTTGGATCGTAATTGTCCATTTCTCCAACCGCCTCTTCATCAATGATTCGCTCTTCAACGGTAAATTCAGGTTGCGCAACAGGAGCCACTTTGGGTTCAGGTTCCGGCTGATTTACATTGAGTTCCAATTCCAAGTTTTCCTTATTTTTCCGAGGTTCGGTTTTTGGAAAATCATCGAAAACAATCTCATCATCCGGAAGCAAATCATCATTTTCCAACTCATTATGCCATTGATCTCCCTCGTGTTCGTAGGTTTTGTTAGGGTCATCTTCCGAATCAATTCCCCCAATTACCTCGCCGTCTTCATTCTTAGCAGATTTTAAGGTAGTCACATTATAAAAGAAAATAATAAATATGATTAATGACAAGGCCAAAAGTAAGTAAGTGCCCCATCCTATTAAACTTCCAATCCATAGGGCCAACTGATAACCTACCCCTCCACTTAGATAACCCACTTGTTCGGTTACGCCATTGGCTACTTGCATCAAATAACCCAATAAAAGGGAAATCCACAAAATGGAGAAAATAGAGAAAACCCACAATCTAGTTTCATTGAGTAAGCGCGAACCTAATACAATTCTCCAACCAGGGACAAATAACAATACTGGGAGGAAAAAAGCCGTTAACCCAAACCAACGGTATATAAAATAGTGAGAAGTAAGCGCCCCAAATAATCCAAATACATTTTGAGCCTCTAAAGCAGACTCCAGCAATGAATCTGAGTAATAGGCATCTACCAAACTTTGGTCAGCTTTCCATGTAAAAAGGTAGCTCAAAAAGCATACAAATAGAAAAATCCCTAAACCCATCAGAAAAAATCCACTGGACAACTGCACCCTTCTGTCATTAAAGGGATTTCGCACGTTCAGCTTCATGCCTTTTTTGGGAGAACCCGTCTCTTTTGCTTTATTTTCTTTTGGTCTATTTTGTGCCATACCCAAAACTAATGAATTTGTTAAAATTCTTTCAGTATTGATTGATTGATCTTTTTAATTAATGTAGGTCCACTATAAATGTACCCTGTATATACCTGAATTAAATCTGCCCCTGCTTTTATTTTTTCAACTGCATCTTCAGGCGTCATGATACCACCAACGCCAATTATTGGGAAATTATTACCTAATTCCTTTCTTAAAAATCTCAATATATCATTCGAACGTTCTCTAAGAGGCAAACCACTTAAGCCTCCATTGCCAATTTCATTTAATTTCTCCTCCGATGTATGAAGTCCTGCTCTTGAAATGGTGGTGTTGTTTGTTACTAAACCTTGAATTCCGGTTTCCTTAACTATTTCAACTATATCGTTTAACTGTTCGTCTGTTAAATCTGGAGCGATTTTTAGAAGAAGCGGCTTTTTCTCATTCTGTTTAGCAATTTCTACCATCAGATGGTTCAGTAAATCTTTTAGAGGTCCCTTTTCCTGCAATTCCCGAAGACCTGGAGTATTAGGGCTACTTAAATTTACAACAAAGTAATCGACATATGGATACAGTGCATTCAGACATTTTTCATAATCAAATTTTGCTTCTTCATTTGGGGTTATTTTATTCTTTCCGATATTTCCTCCCACGATGATTTTAGACTTTCTGCTCCTCAAGCGAATAATCGCACTTTCCATTCCCTCATTATTGAATCCCATTCTGTTGATTAAGGCACCGTCTTCAGGCAAACGGAACAAACGAGGCGTGGGGTTTCCAGGCTGACCAAGAGGGGTAATTGTGCCTATTTCCACGAAACCAAAGCCCAAATGATCTAATAAATCGATGTGCTTGGCATCTTTATCAAACCCCGCAGCAAGGCCTACAGGGTTTCTGAATTTTAAGCCTAAAATTTCCCTTTCTAAAGTAGGTTCGTTTTGAAGATACAAGGCTCTCAATAAGAATTTGACCCCAGGAATTTTACTTAGAAATCCCAGTAATGCGAAAGTGATTTTGTGAGCTGTTTCCGGCTGAAAGGAAAACAAAAAAGGCTTAATTAGAAATCGATACACGGCGGTTTTTTCTGCAAAATAAGTGAATTTTTTCGAGCATATGAAGGAAGTTTAGGAACGGGGATGAAATTCAGTAATCACCTGTTTTAAATAATCGCGGTCTAGATGTGTGTAAATTTCTGTGGTGGTAATGGATTCGTGACCTAACATCTCCTGAACAGCACGCAAATCTGCCCCTCCCTCCACTAAATGAGTGGCGAATGAATGTCTAAAAGTATGTGGACTTATGGTTTTGTGTAGTCCGGTTACTTCATTTAACTGCTTAATGATTAAGAAAATCATCACTCTTGATAATTTTGACCCTCTACGATTCAAAAACACATGGTCTTCAAACCCTGGTTTTTTATTGATATGAACCCTGATTTCCTCTAGGTAAATTTTGACATACTTTATTGCATCGCGACCTATAGGTACTAATCGTTCTTTATTTCCTTTACCAATCACACGGATAAAGCCCCCATCCAAATACAACTGGCTTATTTTCAATTCCACCAATTCTGAAACACGCAATCCACAAGAGTATAACACCTCTAAAATGGCTCGATTCCTCATCCCCTCATCAGTGGATAAATCGATGGCATCCAATAGCTTCAACACCTCCTCGAAACTTAGCGTATCCGGGAGTTTACGCCCCAATTTTGGCGATTCGAGTAACTCCGATGGATCTGCTGGGATTAAGTTTTCGTAATGTAAATATTTAAAAAATGATTTTAACCCTGAGAGGATTCTCGCTTGGGAATAGGCACTCATTCCAAGTTCACCTATGTATTGTAAAAACTGCTGCAAATGACGAATTGAAATGTCGTTGGGTAACAAATTGAGATTTGACAATTCAATAAACTGTCGTAGTTTTACTACATCCCGCTCATATGCGAGAATGGAATTTTCCGATAAAGAACGTTCCAATTTTAAATACGAAATGAATTGTTTGATGGCGTGCTCCCATTGCATATCGCAAGATAGGGAAATCGCACAAAGGTTAACCTATGAAAATTGGCATTATTAATGGCCCAAATCTAAACTTACTCGGAGTTCGTGAGCCTGAAGTATATGGTTCACAGCGTTTTGAGGAATATATACACCAACTAAAAGTCATGTTCCCCTCTGTAAATATAGAATATTTTCAAAGTAATATTGAGGGGGAGATTATTGATTGCCTTCATAAATGGGGTTTTACCAAAAGTGGAATCCTTTTAAATGCAGGTGGCTATACTCATACTTCCGTGGCCATTTCCGATGCAATTGCTGCCATTACCACTCCGGTAGTAGAGGTTCATATTTCAAATATTTATAAGCGTGAAGAATTTAGGCATAAAAGCATCATAAGTAAGGAGTGCGTAGGAATGATTTCAGGTTTAGGCCTTAAAGGCTATGCATTGGCCATATCTTATTTTTTTGAATAGTATTTCGCATTCCAATTACCTTATTTTTCTCACTGAAAATTTTTAAAACTATGAAACGGATTAACTTTAAACGATTCTTAAACTATTTTTTCAGTGGTTTACTGTTTGTTGTTCCCTTAGCGGCAACCGTCTACATTCTAACTGGGGCGATTAGGTGGATTGATGGGTTAATTGAGCTCGATTACCCCGGAATTGGCTTATTAATCATAATCTCAGTAGTCACTTTTCTGGGATTTATGGCCTCCACCTTTATCACAAAACCCTTTTTCGAATTTCTTGAAAAAGCATTGGAAAAAGTGCCCTTATTCAACCTGATTTACACTTCACTGAAAGACTTAATAGGCGCTTTTGTCGGAGATAAAAAGAAATTCAACAAACCTGTGTTGGTTGAGCTGAATGAGAACTTATTTAGGCTTGGATTTGTCACACAAGAAGATTTAACCGCGCTGGGAATCGACGGAATGGTGTGTGTGTACCTCCCCCATTCGTATAATTTCAGTGGGAATCACTTCATCGTACCTGCGAATAAGGTAAAGCCTGTGAATGTGAACAGCACTTCTGCGATGAAGTTCATTGTAAGCGGTGGGGTTTCTGGAATTTGATTATTTATACTTATCGTTTAACCCGACATTCGCTTCAATCATTCCAATTACCTTCAACAGACGGGTTTGCTTGGTTTCTTGACGCTTCGCGACACTGATATATTCAGTAAAATCCCTTTTGTCTGTTAGTGAAAATTGGTCAAATCGTTCCTTCAGAGCCGGGTTTATCTTGAAGACATTCTCCAATTCATCTGGGATAATTAAAGGTTTTGTTTTATGCTTAACCACTTTACCTTCCATACTATGTTGAACAGCCTCTTTTATATAAGTTAAAATCAAGGTTTCATCAACTTCTTCAAGTGAGTTAAATCGCCATTGTCGCTGTGCTTTTGTGGTTCCTTCTTGGGCATTAATTAAAACGTTGGCTTTATCTGACAATAATGCCCCTTGAAAAAACCACAATCCAAAATATGATTTAAATGACCCGATACCCACAATGTTTTTTCCGCCCTGCATATATATTGGACCTCCCCATTTTACGCCTTCTTCTAGCCCACTTTTCAGTACTATTTTTCGTAACTGAATTAATTCCAATTGCCAGTTTTTTACCTTTTGTAAGTACTGATCGACGGTTTTTGTTTTTTCCATCTTTTTAGCTTTGATCGTCAATTCCTTCAGCAGTCATTAATAATAAATCGAGGCTTCTTGATTCCTCTAATTCTTCGTATTCGATACCAATATCCTCACTATCAATTTTGGAGGAATATACTATTCCGACTATGAATTTACAAACGTCTCTTTCAAAACCTCTTCCATTTCTTCCAATAAGAAATCAGCATCGGCTCTATTGAAAATTATTGGAGGTTTCACTTTTATGATGTTATTATAAGGCCCATCAGTACTCATCAAAATCCCCTTACTTCTCATCCTATTTATCAAGTAGGAAGCCTTTTCGGTGGCTGGTTTTCCATTTTCTGTAAGTTCAAATCCGGAAAACAACCCTTTCCCTCTCAATTCATTAATAATAGGGTGTCGTTGCTGAAGATAACGCCAGCCTTCGAACAAGTGATTGCCTACTTCCAACGCGTTTACTTGTAAATTTTCACTTTCAATAACGGAAAGCACTGCTTTTCCTATTTCACAACTCACCGCATTCCCACCAAAAGTATTGAAGTACTCCATCCCATTATTGAAGGCTTCCGCCAAAGCTTTGGAAGTCACAACTGCACCTAATGGGTGTCCGTTTCCAATTGGTTTTCCAAGGGTAACTATATCTGGCACCACGTCCATCAGTTCAAAACCCCAAAATTTTTCACCCACTCTACCAAAACCTACTTGCACTTCATCGGCAATACATACCCCGCCAGCATTTCTAACCGAACGATAAATTTCCTGAAGCAATGATGAATCCATCACCCATTGACCCGCACAAGATAAAATACTCTCTCCGATGAATCCAGCAGGTTTTTCACGCCTCTCCTCCAATGCTTTAATAGCTGAAGCCCCAGAAGGATGGTAATTCACCGGTGGATTACCATAATGCAAATGTGGTAAACCAATTAACTCTGTTAAGGGTGGTTTTCCCTTTCCCCCTTTACGATCAAATTTGTAAGAACTTACCCGAATACAGGCCTCTGTATTCCCGTGATATCCCATTTCCATTGCAATCATCGCTTCTCTTCCGGTTGCTGTTTTCGCAATTCGCATGGCCAACTCATTGGCTTCCGAACCAGAATTTACCAAAAAGACGGTGTCAAAGGGGGGTGGAAAATAGGAAAGTAGCTGTTCTGCATATTCGTTCATCGATCGGTTCAAATACCTTGTATTGGTATTTAATAATTCCACTTGACGAATGGCAGCCTCTACAACAGCTGGATGTTGATGGCCTACGTGAGGCACATTATTCACTGTGTCGAGGTACTTCCGACCTGTTTGATCGATTAAATATTGTTTATATGCCCGCTCAATTAACAGCGGTTTTTGATAGGAAAGACTTAAATTTGGAGCAAATACACTTTTCCTTTTTTTATAAATATCTTGGTAGGAAGACCGATCTGAAGGTTTCATCCACCCAGTAATCCATCCCGGATCAGGACAAATTCCCTCGTAAACGGCATGGAGATAATGACTGCAAACACCAATAAAATCCGTTTGATTGTCGAGCATATCTAACATCAATTGGAAATGTAGGTGTGGTGCCCAATTACCATTTTCTGGCGGAGGACCCACCGTTGCGATTCGCTGCCCCTGTTTTACTTGTTGTCCTCTTGTAACCATTTGTAAGCTCTCCCTGCTCAGGTGACCAAACAATGTGAAAAATGAAATACTTTGCAACTGATGCCGAAGTATGATGGTTGGACCATAATTGCCATCACCGGCATTGTCATAAACACTATAAACTTCACCGTCGAGGGGAGCTACCACTTCTGTTCCTGCTAAAGTCCAAATGTCTTGCCCCAGATGAAGTGCCCGGTAATCTTTCCCCTCATTGCTGTATCGAATAAACCGTTCTTGAGTGTAAATAGGCCTAACTTCCATATACCCACCAATGGCGATCTCCGTTTCAGTTCTTTCCAGAAAACGATCAACCACATTTTGCATTTTTTTAGGAGCATTAAATCGATCGGGTATACCTAACCATTTGCCCGACGTTCCCAAATCTATTTCAGCTACCTTTCTTCCTTTGGAATCAATGGGGCATATCGGCGAGACCAATCGAATCTCCCTTTCGAAATCCGAATACAACGGATGGGCCTTATTCCCAACTGCTGCACGAAAAGAGTAATACGCAAAATTAGGGTGAATATCCCTCCACTTTTTGAGCAACTCCCAAGCTGGAATCGCACTAATTTGTTTATAATCATTATCCTCAGCCGTTCCTTTTGTATCGTTGGAGTGTACCACCGACAAAACCAACCGTACAGCCACCCATCCATATAAGGTTTGTAATTCCTTTTCCGATAACGCGTAGTGAACATTAAAGCCTTTAACCACCTCACAAGCTCGTTCTAACGGATTCGGCACATGCATAGCTGCGTAGGCAATGGCGATGGCCAATTCGTTTATTTTTGGAGAATAATTGAGGTCTCCAAAATCAATGACTCCATGGAATTTGGGATACCCATTTTCCAAACGAACCACTAAATTATAATCATTGGCATCGCCATGAATTATTCCGTGAGGAAGTTGTGACTGCGCAGGGGCAATTTGGGACTTAAAGTGGTCTTCAAAATGACGAATTAATTCATTTTTTTGCTCATTTTGAAAACGTGAAGCCCCTTGCACTACTTTTAGGAAATTAGCTGAATTCCAACTATAATCCATTGCAATTTTGGCAGAAGAAAAAGCATCAAGCGTTACAGTTAATTGGCCTAACGCCAACCCTAATTCTCTCGATAAATCATCGGTATGCGGACGTACTTCCCCCCACAAATCTCCTTCAATCCATGTCAGTAATCGGCAATGGTACTTTATATGATTCCATTCCTCTGTAATCAGAAATTCGCTCTGAATAGTGGGCACAACCGCCGGAATTTGAAAGGAAAACGATTGAGAATTAAGGAATATTAACAAATCGTTTTGGAAGGCAATATCTTCGAATTTCGTATTAGGGTGTTGAAGTTTTAGGATAAAATCGCCTTGTTGAGACGCAATTTTAAAATTAAAATCGACATCGCCTACTAACTTTACGACATGACCTGAAATTCCCCAATGGTTTTCTAGAATAGAAAAAATAAAATCTTCCATATTCAAAAATAACCACTTTGATCAAAAACACTACGGAAAGATTTAAATAAAAATCAACTTGGAGTTCACTCAGTCAATACTTTGAAAATACCCTTTACGAGTAAAATTACAGCCAGCCACATTCATTATGTAATAATACACACCTGGCGTCTTTGGGCGCCAATTCGATTTATAATCTTTAGAATAAAAAGCTCGCATACCACGTCTGTCCACCACTGTTAGTTCAATTGCACTTTCCTCTATCAACTTTGGAACTTGAAAGTAATCATTATAGCCATCTTCATTACCTGTTACAACATTGGGGATTTCTAATTGGTCAAAATTTATTTTATCTAATGTTATTGTATCAAAAAATTTAGGACATTCACTATAAGATACCTTAAATACATGGTTCCCCTCGCCAATATTTGAAACAGTAATATCCAGTAAGTTGGGGTTATTGATTATAGATCCATTTCCTGAAATCTCTGACCAAAAAACATCAGTTGTGTTTCCTTCGACCACAGCAGAAAATTCAGCTTGGTTTTCATAACATAGCACAGTTGAATTACCCGTTGCCGTAATACTTGGAGGTGAATCCAAAATTACTTCATAAACTTCACCAGATTGAATGGAGTTTTTGTATTCACGAAATGCCCCAATAAAAAAATGAATACTATCTTTCGTGTTTGGGAACTTGATAATATCAGAATCAATTCCAAACAGTGATTCTGAAGAAATTTGCATTTCAAGACATGATGAATCCTTTATTAAGGGCACATATTCTCTGATAGTTCCGTTTGAATTCATATAACAGATGTATGCAATTCCAGTGTTTAATCCATTATCATCATTTCCTATTGCCCCAATGGTCATGTCTTCAATTCCATCCATGTCAAAATCTCCAATTCCAGAAACAGACACTCCAAAAAATACAGATTGATCATTTGATTCAATATTGAAATTATGTGGTGTGATGACATTCAATTTTTGAACATCTCCATTACTGTTTAAACTGACTATAAAGACTTTCCCTCGGTGAATAATACCATCGTTTTGCATCCTATGTGCTCCAATTGCTATTTCTGGTAATCCATCCTTGTCTAAATCGCCAATATATTTAACGCACATTCCAAAATATGATTCAAAACCAAGGGGATAATTAAAGCCGGAAGATTTATCGCCAATCTTTTTAAACTTTTTAACACTGCCATCACTATTCATAAATAAGATATATACCGCTCCAGATTTTGAATTCCAATCAGTAAAATCTCTATTTCCTCCAATTAATATTTCATTATTTCCATCACCATCCATATCTGGAATTGAGCTGACATCACCCCCAATAGAGGCTAACTGTCCTAAATTTGTGTTGAATCCAAACTTTCCTTCAACAATTTTTACATTGTTTTTTACCGTGCCATTCTTATTCATAAATAATATATGAATGGCTCCTTTTTGAAAACCAGTGTTAGAATCATACCCGGCTCCAACCGCAATATCTAAAACTCCATCGTGATTTAAATCGCCTATTCCGGAAATACCATTACCAAACCAACCTTCATTTGAAACATTTTTAATACCTGTATTAGCTGATAATTCCTGAATATCTTGAATGCTTTTATCTTGATTAAAAAATACCAACCAAACGGCTCCTGTATTAACTCCTCCACCATCATAACCATCTGAACCTATAGCTAGTTCATCTATTCCATCTCCATTTATATCTCCGACATTTGAAACTGCTACTCCAAATTGATCTTTAATATTCTTTATATCATCAATATATTCACTTATTCTTCGATACTCATATATAGGTCTATTTTGTGAATAAATTATATTATACGAATTAATAATAAAAAATAATATTAAAAATAAAATTCTCATATAGATTGTAGTAGATAGTATTTACATAAATATAATCAAATAAAATTTTTATAATAATATTTATTGGTTAATACGGTTTTTTTTTACACTTATTGTAACATGGGAAAGACCCACTATCCAACTGAATAATAGGTCTTTTATTTACTGCAACTTAAACCATATTGGCAATACCATTCTCACTTTTACCGCTTGTGCCCGTTGTTTTCCAGGTTTCCAAGGTGGCATCATCTTCAAAACTCTTACGGCTTCTTCGTCACAACCAGCCCCCGGTCCGGATAAAACCTGAACTTCAGAAATTTCACCCCGCTCATTGACAACAAAGGATAAATTCACCTTGCCTTCAATCCCCATTCGTTGTGCTTTTGATGGGTATTTAATCATCGAGCTCAATTTTTTATAAAATTCGGTATAGCCCTCCATTGGTACGGGCATCTCCTCCACAAACAAGAATATCTCATCTGCTTTTTCCTCTTCAATGGGCTCCACATTCACTACCAGTGGTACGATTTCTGGCATTTCGAATACGAAATCGACCAAGGAATCCTCCAACAACTCTTCTTTGGTTTCTACAACCTTCATTGCAATTTTCTTCACTTTTGGCGGTTCGGGCATTTCCTGTTTGGTCAGATGAACCAACTCAATTAATTCGGAGCTTATTGTATTAGAAGTAACGGGTGTATTTCTAAATACCGTTTGCCATTCAAAAGCAGAAATGACACAACTCAAGGCGACCATAAACCCAATCCCTAAATACAGGGGATTTAGTTCTTTGTTTTCTTTTGATTTCATCGTTTTTGGTTTAGTTAAATACTACAACTATAACCAGTATTTATCTATAAGTCACATTCCTCATTGTTAACTAACTGTGCAACCTTTTTGAAGTAAGGTAGTCTAATAGTTGAAACTTCTTTTTCCCAAAAAGCTTTTACACCATGAAGAATTACGGATTATTCATTAATTATTTAAAACTATCGGTTCGAAACCTCCTTCACCAAAAATTTTATAGCTTCTTAAATATTGCAGGGTTAACTATCGGCTTGACTTGTGCTTTGCTAATGATCCTATTCGTTCAAAATGAAAAGTCCTACGACCAACATTTAAAGGATGTGAACCAAATTTACCGGGTCGTCTTAAATGAAAAGGGACCGAGAACTCCCGCTTTATTAGCTAGTGTAATGCAAGATGAATTTCCGGAAGTCGAAGGGTCGGTTCGATTTAATGGACCTTTCGATTTTACCTTTTTTAAAGATGGTAAAGCTATAAAACAAGGCGGAGGAATTATGGCAGACAGTACCCTATTCGACGTTTTCTCCTTCGAATTATTAGCAGGAAACCCCGCCACGGCACTTACTCAACCAAATAGTATTATACTCTCCGAGTCTTTGGTGGAAAAATATTTTCGAGGAGAGGAGCCGATGGGAAAAACACTGCTTATCGATGGGGAAGAAACCATGGTGACAGGGATAATCAAAAATGCCCCACTTACCACTCACGCACCATACGAATTTATCTTGAGTATGCCGATAAATGAATGGACTCAAAGTACCTATTGGACTGGTAATAATTTTTTCACTTATGTGAAATTGACGAAGGGAGCGGATAGTAAACAAATTGATGCGAAATTTATCGATTTGGTTAAAAAATACATGGGAGATGAGGTTATCGGATTTAGTGGTCATGAATCATTTGAATCCTATCTGGCTGAAGGAAATAAACTTAATTTTAATTTAGTGCCGGTTGCTGATATTCATTTGAATCATGCAACACTATCGTTGAATCAACCTGGGAGCTTATCTAATCTGTATTTATTCTCAGCCGTCACCATCTTTATCTTGTTACTGGCCTGTGTTAATTTTATGAACTTAAGTACCGCACGAGCCTCCACACGCAGCAAAGAAATTGGCTTGAGAAAGGTCATGGGGTCAGAGAGAAGCCACTTAATCCTTCAGTTTTTGATGGAATCAATTTCAATCAGTTTTATCAGTTTTTTTCTCGCCATCCTGGTGGCGGGAATGTTTCTTCCCGTATTTAATACAATTGCAGGTAAAGATCTTGCCTTTAACATGTTATTCAGTCCAGAAATATTAACTGGATTTACCCTTATTACCCTCTTCTGCGGATTATTAGCCGGAAGTTACCCTGCGCTATATTTATCCGGTTTTTCCCCGATCCGGGCTTTAAAAGGGGTATTGAAGGTCGGAAATGCAAATTTACTGATTCGTAAAGGCTTGGTTGTTTTTCAATTTGCTGTTTCAATGGTCCTAGTCGCTGGTACTTTGGTAGTTTACATGCAATTGAAACACATGACTGCACAAAAAATCGGAATTGATACCGAGCAAACCGTTGTGTTGAAAAACTTTGAACAAATAGAAAATTCAGATGGTCTTGTCAATTCCCTCCGCGCTATTGCAGGGATTAAAGCCATATCCAAATCA
>JAHEMU010000255.1 GCA_024643485.1 Cytophagales bacterium | reverse complement strand
TTTTTGTTGAACGATTTAAAACGTTTGACCCCAAAGAGGGATACCAGAATATGGATGCTGCTCCAGGAACCTTCAATACCATTATGCAATGGACGATGTATGCAGGTATGGACACCACTGATCTAGAAGCAATTTTTACCTACCTTCAGTCATTGGATCCTATTAAAAATGCAACGGTATCGTGGGTGCCTAATGAAAAATAATAATCATTGTTGAATGGAAGGCCATCTGAATATTTACACGTTTATCAGGTGGCCTTTTTTTGCCACTTATATAACATCAGTTGCAAGCCGAGTTGGTTTTTACTTTTTTACAGTAAAATAAATTCATTATGAAATTCCAACTTTTGTTTATTCCATTTCTTTTGTGCTTGAATCTTATTTCAAATGCTCAAGTAACAACTTCCCCTCAATCGGATTCGAGGCATTACGATATCATCTCTGCTGTTTCCGCAGAAAGAATTGAACACGATATTCGAAAGTTAGCTGGATTTGGAACGAGACATACGATGAGTGATACAGTTTCTAATACAAGAGGAATTGGAGCTGCTCGCAGATGGATCAAATCTGAGTTCGATGCTATTTCAAAAGAATGCAAGGGTTGCCTAACTGTTTCTTATCAGCGTACAATGCAACCTGGTGACCCTAAATCTAGAATAACTAAGGATACTGAAATTGTAAATGTTATCGCCATACAAAAGGGATCTGTTTACCCAAATCGATATGTAATCATGTCGGGTGATATTGATTCTAGGGTATCTGATGGTAATAATTTTACCTCTGACAGCCCAGGAGCAAATGATAATGCCTCCGGTATGGCAGGAACCTTAGAGGCCGCAAGAGTTTTAAGTAAATATAAATTTCCAACATCCATTATCTATGTCGGTTTGTCAGGCGAAGAGCAAGGTCTCTACGGGGGCAAATTTTTGGCGGAAAAGGCAGTAAATGAAAAGTGGGAAATTGTAGGGGTGTTGAACAATGATATGATTGGAAATATAGAGGGTGTGGATGGTGTAATTGATAACAGCTCATTTCGTGTATTTTCAGAACCTACACCAGTAACCGAAGATGAAAGATCTCGTCAAATGCGTCGTTTTTATGGTGGAGAAGTGGATGGCGTAAGCCGACAATTAGCGAGATATGTAGATCGAATGACTAATATGTATTTTACTAATTTGAATTCAAAAATGATTTACCGTCTCGATCGTTTTGGCCGTGGAGGACACCATCGTCCTTTTAATGATGCAGGTTTTGCCGGGGTTAGAATTATGGAAACTCACGAGAATTACACTCGCCAACATCAGGATATCAGAGAGGAAAATGGCATCAAATACGGTGACGTAATTGAAGGGGTTAATTTTGAATATGCAAAGAAATTAACGGGGGTAAATGCCATCACTTTAGCTGGTCTTGCCTGGGCGCCACCTCAACCTACAAAGGTGGAAATTGGAGGAGCAGTTCAGCCTTCTACTACACTTCGATGGAACAAATCAGAAGATAAAAATATAGCGGGATATAAGATTTATTGGAGAGATACCACCTCTCCCCAATGGGAATATAGCAGGTATGTGGGTAATGTAAATGAATTTACCTTGGAAGGAATTGTTATCGACAATTATCTGTTTGGTGTTGCTACCGTAGGGAAAGATGGAAATGAAAGCGTAGTCGCCTATCCAAATGGTTTGATTAGATAAAAGCGGAGTTTATTTACCAAAAAATTCTCGAATACTTCCAGTAATATGTATTAGTTGCTCTTCTGTCAGTTCAGTATGAATCGGAATAGAGCAAACCTCATGACATAATTGTTCTGAAATAGGGAAATCTCCTTCTTTGTAACCGTATCCAAGGTATGCTTTTTGAAGATGTTGAGGAACAGGGTAATAAATCATACTTGGAACTCCTTTAGTCTGTAAGAAGTCTCTCAATGCGTCACGTTTATTATTTTTTACTAGTAAAGTGTATTGATGAAAAACATGTGTGGAGTTTTCAACTCTAAAAGGAAGTGTTAATTCATCTATGTCATTCAAAGTCGAATCATAATAGTCGGCAACGGTTTGTCGACTTTCTTCATAATCATTCAAGTAGTTTAATTTAACAGATAAAATGGCAGCATGAAGGCTATCAAGTCTGCTATTGACACCCACAATGTCATGATAATATTTTTGTTTTTGACCGTGATTGGCAATCATTTTTAATCGTTCAGCAAGCGAGGGATCGTTGGTAAAAAGAGCTCCCCCATCCCCATAAGCCCCTAAATTCTTAGAAGGAAAAAAGGAAGTGGTACCTATTGCTCCCATAGTTCCTGTTCTAGCAATTGAAGAATCGGAAAATTGATATGAGGCACCAAGTGCTTGAGCATTATCTTCAACTACCGGTATTTTATGCTGATTGGAAATATTTAACAAGGGTTCCATATCAGCCGACTGCCCAAATAAATGAACCGCAATGATCGCCTTTGTTTGTTTGGTAATGGCTTTTTCAACCAATTCAACATCCATGTTAAAGGATTGAGGGTTTACATCGACGAAAATGGGAGTTAGTTGTAAAAGCGCAATAACTTCAACGGTAGCCACGTAGGTAAAAGAGGGAACAATGACCTCATCTCCCGGTTGTAAACCCAAAGCCATCAATGCAATTTGCAAGGCATCGGTTCCATTTCCACAAGGAATTACAAATTTAGCCCCGGTATATTTTGCCAGTTCAGATCCAAATCGGGTAACCGCCGGACCATTAATAAATGCCGAGCTTTCCATTACTGAATCTATAGCCTGATGGATCTCCGTAGCAATTTTCTTATACTGGCCAACTAAATCGACCATTTGAATTTGTGGAACTGTTGGCATTATAATCTACCGTCTACTTTTGATTTATCGTAAAATGATTTGATATCGTATAATACGGAATTAGCATTCATGTGATTATCTAATGGAAACGATTTGAATTCATCATGACTCACGGCTAATACAATAGCATTATAAATTCCTGAAGCTTCCGAAACGGTATCAACTCCGTATTCATGCTGCACTTCTGCTTGGTCGGCATGTGGGTCGTACACGTCAATATTTATTCCAAATTCTTTTAATTCTCGGATTACATCGATCACTTTCGAATTTCGAATATCAGGACAATTTTCTTTAAAGGTAATTCCCATAACCAAAATTCTCGATCCTTTTATTGGATTGCCCTTTTGGTTCATTAATTTAATTACCGCATTTGCGACAAACATTCCCATGTTATCATTAATTCTTCTACCAGAAAGTATGACTTCTGGATGATAACCTAGGCTCTCCGCTTTATATGTTAAATAATAAGGATCAACACCAATACAATGTCCACCAACTAGGCCTGGCCGGAATGGTAGGAAATTCCACTTCGTACCTGCAGCTTCAAGGACTTCGTAGGTGTCGATGTCCATTTTTTCAAAAATTAAAGACAATTCATTGACGAATGCAATGTTTAAATCGCGTTGAGAATTTTCAATTACTTTGGCCGCCTCTGCTACTTTAAGTGAACTTGCTTTATGAGTGCCTGCGGTAATGATTTCCAAGTAAAGTTGGTCCACTTCCTCCGCAATTTCAGGAGTGCTGCCACTGGTCACTTTTTTAATGGTGGGCAATCGGTGAACCTTGTCGCCAGGGTTGATTCGTTCAGGGCTGTAGCCTGCAAAAAAATCTTTGTTGAAAGTTAATCCGCTAATTTGCTCTAAAATGGGCACACATTCTTCTTCAGTACATCCAGGAAAAACGGTGGATTCATATATCACAATATCTCCTTTTTTCAACACCTTTCCCACCGTTTCACTTGCCTTTTTAAGCGGTGTTAAATCGGGTTTTTTGTATTGATCTATTGGAGTGGGCACGGTAACAATGAAAATTTCAGCTTCTTTTAGCTTCTCTATATCATTGGTATAACTTAAATATTTGGCTTCTTTGAGTTCGGCGGGTTCCACTTCTCTAGTACGGTCGATGAAAGAATTTAACTCTTCAATTCGTTTATTATTTATATCGAAACCGATTACAATTCTTTTTTTACCAAACTCTACCGCTAGGGGTAAACCCACATAACCAAGCCCAATTACAGCTATTTTTTTCATGCTAATTTTCCTTTTGAGAGCGCAAATCTAAGGAATTCGCTTAATTTATACTAAGAACTAATTTCCAACCTTTTTTATAACACTTAAAAATTAGTTAGTTTAACTCAAAATATAGATAAATGAGTAATCGTCGAAGTTTTTTTCAATCGCTTGCAGGTTTAGGGTTAACGGGGGTACTTTCATTAAAGTCGATCAGTGCAAAAGCGAAAAGTTTGGATATCGCTGAAGCATTGAAAGAGATGAGCAAATCATCTAGTGAGGATATTTTGAAAAATGAAGACCTCTGGAATCGGATTAGAGAAGCGTATACAGTATCTCCCAATATCTTGAATTTCAACAACGGTGGTGTAAGCCCTCAGCCTAAAGTAGTTCAGGATGCCGTCGATCGTTATTATCACTTGAGTAATGAAGGCCCTACGTATTTTATGTGGAATATCCTTGATCAAGGTAGAGAAAATATTCGCCGCGGTTTAGCAAAATTGGCGGATTGTTCCCCTGAATGCATCGCAATCAATAGAAATACTACAGAGGCATTGGATACGGTGATTATGGGGATAAGTTTAGAAAAGGGAGATGAA
>JAHEMU010000254.1 GCA_024643485.1 Cytophagales bacterium | reverse complement strand
GAATTTTTAGACTCAACCGAAATGATCTCTTTTGTCGAAAGTCCGTCTATTTGATTGTTTATAACCCTAACTTCAGCCTGAAAACGGTGGTTATTTAATATAGCTGATGTCGCTTTATAGATATTTTCAGCTTCCGAATTTTCTTGATTTATAATATTGATTCGAACTTTTGTATCCTTCCAAATGGTGGAATAATTGATGTTACGAATTAAATTAATGGCAAGTGTTAAGTTTCTTCCAGCACCACTCCACCAAATATCGATTTGCTTATAATTGCCAAATTTCTTTTCTGTTTTGTAATTCAGTAAAATTGAGTTGAAATTATATCGATCAAGTTTCTCTGTAAATTGTATAAACTTCTCCCGGTTTTTGGGGTTTTTACTCCAGCCCATCATAACCGTATTCGGCTCTACTCCTGAAAATCCATAAACTCTGGCAATTTGATCCATGCCATTGTAAATATCATCACAATAGAGCTTATGTTCAAAATAACCCGATTCGTCCTTTTGTTCATGCAGATTAGATTCCTTTTTTGAAAGTAGTTCGTTTTGACTTTCTATCAACTCAAAAGCAGACAAAATCCCTAGTTTTCCAGAAATGGATTTCCCCATTTCATACAAATGAGCTCTGCTTTTTTCATCACCACTGAACATGATGATATTAGGTCGCCAATTTCTTTTATGTAATTTAACCCGCTTTAGATTAGTGATACCCGTTTTTACCAATGAAGCCCAAACACCGCTCCAAGCATCACCAGACTCCAGCGAAAGCTCTTTTCGTTTTAGATATAAAAACAACATTCCTAGGATGAAGATGGCTCCCAACATGGCAATAAAATCCAATTGAATCATCACTAGAATACATGCCGCAGCACCTAAAATACTGATCCAACCTGGGATTTTAAACTCAGGTCTAAAATCCGCGCTCGACCATCTTTCAAACGCTGCACTGATATTTAAAAAACCATAAGTGGTAATAAAAAAGATGGAAACAATCCGGGCAATAATATCAAGTTCACCTATTAATATTCCAGCTTCCGCAATCACAAAAGTTAACAGCAGGGCATTTCTAGGTTCATTAGTCGGTCCATATCCTTTAGAAAATACTTTGGGTGTAATACGATCCACTGCAGTCGCTTGTAAAATTCGAGGTGCACCTAAAATACTACCCAAAGCCGAGGAAAGCGTAGCTCCCCAAATCCCAGCAATGACCAATTCTGGAATCCATGAAATGTTTAATAGAATTTGAGGGTCGTTCGCTAGGGCTTCACCACTTACAGTATATGAAAAGAAGAACGCCAATCCGATGTATACGACAAAACCTACCGCAATTGCCATAATAGAGCCGCCTGGGATCGATTTTTTCGGATCTTTTAAGTCACCTGACATGGAAACCCCTGCTTCAAATCCAGTAACTGCTGGAAAGAATATTCCAAATAATACCATAAAAGGTACCGCTGAGGAAGTTGAATCACTTATTAGTGCCTGAGTAGGAGTGTAGTCATGCTGACCTACGAAAATGGAGATCAGTGATAACAAAATCGCAGCCATGATAAAATACTGCGTTTTAATTGCCAAGGAAGTACTGATAAAAGTAACGGTAGTTACTACCAACAATATAATAGTACCCGTTAATCGGATATTATTGATATTATTTGAAAAACCCCAATAATTTAGAAAACTCTCAGAAAAACCAATTAAATATAAACTCACACTAAATGAAAGCCCAACAAAGAGCGCTAGTCCGAGGGTTCCTCCAATTGGTAAACCTAAACTTCGAGAAATCATATAATAGGTACCGCCTGCTTCCACTTTTTTATCCGTTGCTATGGAGGATACACTTAAGCCTGTAGTAACGGATATAATATGTGCTATGATAATAATGCCAATAGTGGCCCATAATCCTGCCTCACCAACAATCATGGGTAATCTCAAATACATGATAACACCTAGGATTGTAAGGATAGAGGGGACAAAAACACCACCAAAAGTTCCAAATTTGTTCTGCTTGGCCATAGGTAATTAAATTATTTATTGGTAATTAGGTACCAGATTATATTTTAGGTGCCAAATTAGGTTTAGAGCACAATCTAATTAATAATATTGGCTAGATATAATTCATTTTGACTTAATATTAACACAAATAAGAAAACATGGAAATTCTTAATGCATATAATGTGACAATTGCCTTTTCTTTGGTAGTAATTCTTTCATATTTCTTTAATTATGTGTCTAAAAAAACAAAAATCCCAAGCGTATTATTACTTATAGCACTGGGGGTAGGGGTTCAAGAAGGTGTTAAATACGCCGAACTTGATATCGCATCCATGGTGAGGGGAGGTTTGGAATTATTGGGAATTGTGGGCCTAATCATGATTGTATTGGAGGCTGCATTGGATCTTAAATTGGAGAGAAGAAAAAAGCCATTATTATTAAAGTCATTTCTAGTTGGTTTAATCGGACTAATTACCACATCGGTGGCGATTGCATATATACTTCATCTATTCGTTATTGATAGTTACTTCACTTCATTATTGTATGCAATTCCTTTGTCCATTTTAAGTAGTGCCATCATTATTCCTAGTGTTTCTAGTCTAATTGAAAGTAAAAGGGAGTTCATGATCTATGAGAGTACTTTTTCAGATATTTTAGGCATCATGTTTTTCTATTTTTTAATAGGAAGTACTGAATCTGCAAATACCTCAGATCTCGTAACAGAAATTACCGGCAGTATCCTCTTAACCATTGTTTTATCATTGGTTATCAGCTATATCATGGTTTTGTTACTGCAACAACTCGAAGGGAAGGTAAAGCTCTTTTTTATCATTTCTTTGTTGGTTTTATTGTATTCTACAGGTAAAATGTTTCACTTATCCTCCTTGTTAATTATCATGGTTTTTGGATTAGTATTAAATAATTACCAGTTATTTTTTAGAGGAAAGTTAAAAAAATTAATAAAAGAGGAACCATTAAATGAGATTACGGAAGATTTTCATGTTTTAATTATGGAATCCGCATTTGTGGTAAGAACCTTTTTCTTTGTAGTATTTGGAATGACCTTAGACTTTTCCGGAATAACAGAGATTAAATCAATTTTAATATCGTTAGCTATTCTAATTACTTTGTATGGACTTCGATGGTTGTTTTTACGAATTCATGTCGGACGAAATATTACTCCACAATTATGGATTGCACCCAGAGGCTTAATTACTGTTTTATTATTTTTTTCCATTCCATTGAGCTTTACTACTTCAGCTTTTAATCCAACCATCCTGTTAATCGTTATTTTAGGTTCTAATTTTATAATGTCTGCCGGATTAATAGCAAAGAAAGAAGATATAGAAGACGTTGAAGAGTTAAAGTTTGAAAACTGGGAAGAGTTGGATAACAAAGTAAAAGAAATCATCAAACCATAATGAATTAGTAGTAATGTAACAATAGGGTATTTCACTACAAATCTATTTAACATAATGTATATTATATAACAAGTAGTTTAAAAGGCTGTTACCGTTAAACATAACATACAATCAGAAACAGGAAACCCTTTAACGTTGGTACAGAATGCTGAACTCCTGATAAACTATAATAAAATGAATTCTTGATAATTATATTTAATTCCATTTTACTTAATATACATTTGAATCACGGGTAACCAATGGACAGAACAACGCTATATATCCATCATACTAAACACCAATCTTGTTTGTAAACAAACCAATCTACCAGTCGGTATTCCTGTAATATATATTCATAAAAGGACACGTATAACTGTCTAAAATTCAATACAATTAAAAAGTGTGTTAATTAAAATATATGCTCCTTTTCTCCCATTTCTTATCATTATCTTTATCGCTACTATTCTATTTAACATAATATAACGGATGGACCAATAGTTAATAATTATAGTTATAAATCAAAAAAATCGTAATTTGTATACTGGACTAATTAATAAACTTTAACATTCCCAATGAAACATTCACTTAAAACAGCTTTAATCGCAATTCTTTTTATATCGGCGTGTAAAGAATCTAAACTTTCTGAAACTCCCCAAAAAGTTATTTATGATGTTGTTTTTAGAGATGATATCGCTGGAGTTTACGAAAAATGGCAATCTGAGGACGGTAAATATGGGTTTTATTATACATATACTGACAGAGGTCGCGGGCCAGAATATACCGAGGAGATCGCTTTAAATGAAGGGAATTTTATAGTTAAACAGAATATTAAAGGTGTCAATTACCTTAAGGTCTCGACTGAGGAAAGCTTTACAAGTACCGAAACTACTGCATTAAGTAACAATTTAATGGGAATTTCAGAAGGTGAGTTTAAAGGAGATCAATTATACTTTCGATATGATGGCTCTCCTGCCATTTACGAAATTTTGGCCCAACTTTTATTGAAATCTGAAACCAAGAAGGTACCTATATACCCCGAAGGAGAAGCAATTCTAACTTCTAAGAAATCGGTTTCACTTTCTGATGGCAGCAATGTAGATCTTTTAATAATTAAGGGATTAGATCTTAATCCGGTGTACTTGTGGATGAAAGATGATCAAATGGTGGCGAAAATTTCCGGTAATTTACATATCATACGGAAAGACCTAAGTGTCATGCGACTTGAATTGAAGGAGCTGCAAGACGGTATTGAAGATGAAAGTCTTTTACTCGTAGCCAAGAACTTAA
>JAHEMU010000012.1:11179-17936 GCA_024643485.1 Cytophagales bacterium | reverse complement strand
ACCCAGGGCTTTGAACATTCCTACCATCGAGGTCCTTTCCATGATAAGAATGATGATGATACTCACCATATTGATACATACGACAAAAAGGATAATGCCCAAAAAGATATTCACCTGTCTGCTAATCAAATCAAGCCATTCAAATACTTGCATGTATTTATCGCGAACAAATTCCATAGCTTGATCATGTTCCATCCGATCAAAAATCTCCTCTCCCGCCTCATCCAAATATTGAATATCCTTCGCGTAAATTTCAAGGCCACCTACATAATCGGAATCCCAACCATTTAATCGTTGGATTAATTTGATGTCACCAAGAATTACTTTGTCATCATAATATTCAGACAAATTGGTTTCATAAATACCAACAACTGTTAAACGCCTAGAACGCGGAGGGTCTTGAAAAAAGTGAACAATGATTCGGTCGTTTAATTGAATGTTTAATTTATCGGCTATCACTTTACTTATGACCACATCATTTGAATAGGTGCTATCATTAAATGTTACAAATTTACCTTCGACCATAAATTCCTGAATTCTAGACACGTCGAAGGAAGTACCTACTCCTTTAAAAACAACCCCTAAAACCTCACTATCTGTTTTGATAAGCCCTGCCTTATGGGCGTATTCCTGAATATGATCCACCCACTGTGTGCTTTTATAGTCGGTGTATAACGGAGAGGTCTTTTTCATTGGAGGCTCTTCTATTGAAGAACCGTAAGAATATTTGGTGACGATATAATGTGAACTAAAGGCATAGATTTTGTTAGTAACTGTATATTGAAAACCTCGAAGTATTAAGAATGAAATAATCATAATTGCCAACCCTAACCCAATACTGGCAATGGCTATTTTATGAATGGTGGCAGAAAAACTTTGTCCTTGTTTACTGCTGATTCTTTTTGATATAAAGTAAGGGAGGTTCAATTTTATCCTTTAATTTTGAAAAACGTAATGCAATTTACTACAAGTAATTGATGATTAGCAAACTTAATGAAACTGAAACAACATGCAACTGATATTCTATTTTCTAATTCTAATCAGCACACCTTCGAAGGAAGAAGTAAAAAAAACTTCTGAATTCACACAGATAATGCCAGCTGCATATTCCATGAATGAATATTTGCCGTTACTAAAAGGAAAACAAGTTGGGATTATTGCAAATCATACATCCATGATAGGAAATACCCATTTAGTTGACTCCTTGGTTTCATTAGGCATTACCATTAAAAGAGTTTTCTCTCCTGAACATGGTTTTAGGGGGGATGCCGACGCTGGCGCACATATAAAAGATGGAGTTGATTCGTCCACAGGTATTGAAATCGCCTCGTTGTATGGCTCAAACAGAAAACCTACTGAAGAGATGATGAAAGGAATAGACGTATTTATCTTTGACATTCAGGATGTAGGAGCTCGATTTTACACCTATATAAGTACCATGCACTATTGTATGGAGGCGGCATCAGAAAAGGGAATTCCATTCATTGTACTTGACCGCCCAAATCCCAATGGACAATACGTAGATGGCCCAATTCGACAGGAAGAATTAAAGAGCTTTGTTGGAATGCATCCAATACCGATTGTACATGGGATGACTGTTGGAGAATTGGCACTTATGATCAATGATCAGGGTTGGCTAACGAATGGAGAAAAATGTGAATTAAAGGTGGTGAAGGTTAAAAACTACAAACACTCAGACCACTATTCTTTGCCTATAAAACCTTCTCCAAATCTCCCTAACGATTTGTCCATCGCACTTTACCCGTCAATTTGCCTGTTTGAAGGTACCGTTGTTTCACTTGGTCGTGGCACACTCAATCCCTTTCAGCAGTTGGGGCTTCCTGAATTCAAAGGGAAATTTGACTACTCTTTCACTCCTAAAAGTATCCCAGGAATGGCCACGAATCCAAAACATGAGAACACTACCTGTTATGGCATTTCTTTTATGGGCACCACGCCTAAATATGAATTGTCATTGACTCATCTAATTGAGTTTTATCAGTTATATAAGGGGAAAGATTCATTTTTCATTTCAAGTTTTAATCGCTTAGCTGGAACTAAAGAATTACAAGAGCAAATAAAAGCGGGCATGACAGAAGAACAGATTAAATTGACCTGGCAACCAGGTTTAAATGAATTCAAAAAATTAAGAAATACCTACCTACTTTACCCTAATTAAACTCATGACCAAACAGGAAAAAGTAGCAGATATTTTAAGGATTTTAGAGGACCTCTACCCCGAAACTACCGTACCACTTCATCACAAAGACCCCTACACCTTATTGATAGCGGTCCTTTTATCCGCTCAATGTACAGATGAGCGAGTAAATAAAATCACCCCTTCCCTATTCTCAAAAGCTGATAATCCGTGGGACATGGTAAAATTAGGGAGAGAAACCATTGAGGATATTATACGACCATGTGGTTTACCTGCTCAAAAATCAAAGGGGATTTTTGGCCTAAGCCAAATTTTAATTGAAAAATTTAATGGTGAAGTCCCTATTTCCATGGAAGAGTTGGAAAAAATGCCTGCTGTCGGACACAAAACGGCCTCCGTTGTTATGAATCAAGCATTTGGAGTCCCTACTTTCCCAGTAGATACACATATACATCGCCTGGCTACTCGTTGGGGACTAACCAATGGAAAAAACGTGGTTCAGACAGAAAAAGACTTAAAAAGACTGATTCCAGAGCAATTATGGGGTAAAGTTCATCTTCAAATCATTTACTACGGTCGAGAATATTGCCCCGCGAGAGGTCATCAGTGGGAGGAATGTCCCATTTGCAAAACTCATTTGAGAAAATCCCTGCGGTAACAAATTCACTCACTAATGTTTTTGTATATTAAGGGAAACAATTTCTCAAATCATGAAATTCTATGCCATTTCATTGGTTGTCGGAGTGATGGCACTCGCAGCCTGTACGACGAAATCTCCTACTGAAATAGTAAGTCCTCCACGGCCCAACATCGTGTTTATCATGTCTGATGATCACGCATTTCAAGCCATTGGGGCCTATGGAAGCGTAATTAATAAAACTCCAGCTATAGACCAATTGGCCGATGAGGGCATGATTTTTCATCGTTCATACGTTACGAATAGCATTTGTGGTCCGAGTAGGGCGGTATTGTTAACCGGGAAGTTTAGTCATATTAATGGATTTACTGATAACTCTAGTTATTTTGATAGCACTCAAGTTACCTTTCCAAAAATCCTACAGGCGTCAGGATATAAAACGGCCATGATTGGCAAGTGGCATTTGCGTTCAGAGCCAACGGGATTTGATTATTGGAGTGTGCTTCCAGGTCAGGGCGACTATTATTATCCGGATTTTATCACCATGGGTAAACGAACGAGGGAAAACGGTTACGTCACTGATTTAATTACTGAAAAGGCAATTCAATGGATGGATTCCGCTGTTGATGAAAAGGAGCCATTTTTATTAATGATGCACCATAAAGGACCTCATCGCACATGGATGCCAGCTATTCGTCATTTAAATCTATTTGAAGGCGAACAAATACCAGAGCCGGCCACCTTATTTGATGATTACGCAACACGAAAAGGGACTGCTGATCAGCAAGAAATGACGATATCGAATCATTTAATGGACGCTTACGACTTATTTCTGGAGGTAGGTATGAATGAAACAGGAGACTGGGGAGATCATTATTTAAATAATCAGACAGCCAAGATGTCGGAAGCTGAAATTGTAGCCTTTGAAAATGCCTATAGAAAAGAAAATCAGGAATTTAAAGCACACCCACCCTCTGGGGAAGAACGGGTGCGCTGGAATTATCAACGGTATATCAAAAATTATTTAAAAGTAG
Organism: Cytophagales bacterium; assembly: GCA_024643485.1. Lineage (GTDB taxonomy): Bacteria > Bacteroidota > Bacteroidia > Cytophagales > Cyclobacteriaceae > JAHEMU01. Next base: position 14,107 of record JAHEMU010000012.1, on the reverse strand, counting down.
TCGCCGCGGTAGATGAAAGTGTTGGGCAGATTAACGCCTATCTAAAGGAGAAGGGATTGGATAAAAATACCATTGTAGTTTATACCTCAGATCAAGGATTTTACCTAGGGGAGCACGGTTGGTTTGATAAACGCTGGATGTTTGAAGAATCCTTCCGAACCCCCTTTATCATTAAATATCCACAAATGATCTCCTCCGGTTCCGAAAATGGTTATTTGGTTCAAAATATTGATTTCGCCCCCACTTTATTAGAATTAGCAGGTGAGGTCCCTCCAAAGGAAATGCAGGGATTGAGTTTAAAACCATTATTAAAAGGGGAACAACCTGAAAATTGGAGGCCTGCCTTATACTATCATTATTATGAATACCCTGGGGTACATGCAGTAAAGCGACATTTCGGAATCACAAAAGATCAATTCAAACTCATTCACTATTATCACGACGTGGACCAGTGGGAATTATATGATTTATTTAGCGATCCACAGGAGCTCAACAATCTTTATGACCATCCCGAATATAAATCCATTGTAGAAGGGTTGAAGAGAGAGTTGAAGGAGTTGCAGATCCAATATGGAGATACGGTGAAATCTTCGTTTAGTATATCACCTTAAAATATAAATTTTTCCAATTCCATTTTTGAAACCTCTATCTTGTAGATTTTCGGACAACTTTATCGTTTTCCCTTTATTCTTTATTGTTACTTTATAGAGGTATACGCCATTGGCTAATTTATTCCCGAATTGATCCGTTCCATCCCAATAGAAATCTGACAAATTATTTCCAATATGGTAAGCCCCTAATTCATTTTGATCTATTTGACGAACTAATCTTCCTGAAATTGTCAAAATTCGAATATCTATTTCGTCGGGTAATTCGCTACCGGTAAGTGTAAAAACAAACCTCATTCGGTCAGAGAAAGGGTTAGGATAAGGATAGAACCGAGTGATTGTAGATTCTTTTACGATTAAAAACGAAATATCATACGAGTTTTGGGTGTTATTTTTCTCAACCACCTTAAATTCATAGGTTTTAGACACCAAATTAAGTGGTCGAAAAGTGACTTTGAGCTGATTTTTTTCTATTAATTCCGAAGATATCTCGGGTGAATTCCATTTTAAGGTTTGATTATCTAGAAATAACACAAAATTAGCCGTATCCAGCTCCAAAAAGGGATTATTATCTGAAATTTCCAATTCAATTTCAGGTGTTGCAGAAACTAATTCCCCATCCATAATAATGCGTCCATCAAAAGTCACATTGAATTGTGGATCAAAGCTATCCTGAATCTTTAATAACTCTCTTAATTCTATCACGTTATTACTAAAGGAAGCTTCAGCAAACTGATCTAAGTTCATGTTGGCTGAAACCTTTAAATTATACTTAACGGCAGCTAATTCCTGGCTATTAAGTTCAATGGTAAAGACCGTCTTTTCATTTCTTCCAGGTGTCTTTATTTTAAATTGTTGTTTATAGCTGAAATCTGTTTGATAGTTATTGAATTCATAATTTATAGATACTGAATCAGCATCAATTTCCACCCCACTGTTAACGTAGGCAAAATTATATTTTATTTCTTCTCCTTGGATAAATTCATCGGAGATGGAGGCGTCGAATAACGGCACTAAGATACCATCCGGAAGCAAGTCATGAAGAACACGCCATTGTAAAACATCTTTAAAATTCTGATTTTCATTATCAGAAACTTGATAATTAAATCTCAAATTACTCCTTAAAGGCACGTCAAAAGCAGTTAAATCTTCCTTAATTACATCTCCTGCATTCTCGATCAAAGTAGTTGACATTCCGCCCTCCTCTTTCGTTAATCTCCAATTAGACAAATTAGCTAAAGATTCATTCAGCCTAACAGTTACCGATTGATAATTTGTTGATGGGCTAATTTCGGAGCTATTCATCTCCCCATAATTGAAGGAATAAGTATCTGTAAAATTCAACTCAGAGTTTTTGCTTCCAGGCACTTCGAATTTCGGAACTACCATTATCCACGCATCCTTTACAGCGGAAGCTGCCACTGCATGAAGGTTTGTTTTTCCTACCCAAACAGATTGAGCAATCCCTAGGCGTTCAAGTTGGGTTTTAGTATTCGCAGACCAATTGGCATAATTAACCTGATCAAAATTAAATATCAATACCGTATCTTTCGGAAGTAATTGATCTATAAACGCAGCCAAACCATTGGTTGCATCATCCAACTCGCTCTCCAGAAAACTCATAATAACACCCTCTTTTCCACAAACTTTCGGGTCTGTAACATCCAAGTTCAACACATTTTTCGGAGAAGCGTCGTTTTGATTGAATGCTACAAAATTTAAAGTATTTTTTCGGCACTCGAATTCATTTACCTTATACACAGGATCTTTGGAATCGTAATAAGTTATGTTATCGATACCCAGGTTAAAGGTGGAAGGGTTTAATATGCCATTTTCAAAAGTGTGAATAAGTTTGACATTACGGTGAACTGGTATAAAATTAAAGGTGCGTTTTAATGAATCTAGCAACAGCCCCGAAAATCCATTTTCTGTAAACTGATAAAAATCGGATTGCCCCCATCCTTCTTCATTATTTGATAACGTAAAACTTGTGGTATTCCACTCACTTTTTTGTCCATTCTCATAAATCGCACGTGATCGCCAATAAACCACTGAATCCTCGAACATTATGGCAGGCGGGGTCCAAAAAACAACATAAGGATTTTCAGGGTCAACACTTAGGGTATTTGAAATTCTCACCGTGCTATTAAATAATTTTGTAGTATCTAATTCAAGTTCAAATTCAGTTATGGGCTTAAACAACTCTTGTGACCTTACCGTCAAGTACAAATTATCTTTTGTAAGTACTGCGTAATTGGAAGGAAACACATGTTCTAATCCACTTCCAGTAATTATGGTATTAAATAAAATGACATTGTTG
>JAHEMU010000012.1:0-11169 GCA_024643485.1 Cytophagales bacterium | reverse complement strand
TTCATTAATTGAGAAATCCGGGTCAATGATGATTTCAAATTGATGCTGACCTATAAAATTTTTATCAATAGGGTGGTAAATCGTGATATCCAGAAATTCTTGAAAAGCTACCATTGGGAAATTTAGACTATAATTCCTTTGGTAATCGTTATCTATCATCGAATGATTAACTGTTACTGTAAAATCAGAGGAAGGCATGATACCATAATTTTTAACTGGCAAACGCAGTAAAAACGAATCCATACTTGCATTGACACGTTCGCCAGATTTGAAAGAAAGTAACTCTACATCTGATTCCTCGATTGCCAGGTCTTGCTTTTGTGCATTAAACAATTTTATAGCAGGGTCACCGATGATCAACATTTGTTGAGCAATATTTTTCGCCAACCTATCATCGAAACCGACGTAATTATTATACATTTCGGCAACCACACCCAAATATATCTTACCAATCGATTTATTTATACCGGCTTCATCAGCAAACGCAGAGGTATAAAACTTTGAAGAAAAATCAAATTGAACCTGTGCAGAGGCATAATTTGAATGGGCAATCGCTGTTACAGCCCCTTTATCCTTTGCATTGATCCAATTTTGAACAAAATCTTCAGCATTCCAGAAAATATCACCCAACTGACACCCATTCATGAGTAAATTTACATATTTATCCTTGTTTACATACCCACCAAAGCTTTCCACTTTTCCAAAATTAGTGTCGGGATATTGACGTTGTGAGTGACCAAAAGTAGTAATTAGATTTACCCCTTCTTCTAATTGCGCATTCAACGGTATACTCACAGGACCGGTGTTATTCAGAGGGATTTTTCTCAATGCTTCAGTTTGTGCTCCATAAAAATTACCGGCAGCGATCTCTGCAAGTGCCGCTAAATTATTTTCAAAATAATCTTTATCAGAATCTTCAATTCCACCCGAAAGGTGTATTAATCTTTTTCTATTAAAATCAGTAAAATCGTCCAATTCATAGCTTATTACTTTTGCTAAATAAGATGATAATTCGTCTGCATTGTTCGAAGGAATTCGTCCTACTGGAAATTTCGGCACCTCTAGATTACCTCCGAAACCCGCTGCGTACAGTATATCACTCCCGGGATATCCTGCAGTTGGCACATAGCTTTTAATTGTAAAGCCTCCCGGATTTCTGTAATACCCACCCAAACCGCCATTATTTAAGTTATATCCCAATGGCTTTCCAATGATTAACAAATATTCCGGGGTAGAACTAAGGTAAATGAATTCCAACCATTGATAAATTGCTGTAGGGCTTAATTCTCCATAATTAAATTGGTCATACAATTGCTGAATCTCAACTGTTAGAGTGTCAAATCCTCCACCAACATTGGAAGCTCTATACTCAGCATATTCCTTAACCGGGTTCATTCCATTTGAATTATTGGTTAAATCGCGGTGATAAACGAATAAATAGTTAGGTGATAGACCTTCATAATTAATAAATTTTACAGGTTTCAGGGCGACGGCTTCGCTAACATCTGCCCACACCAACAAGCGTTCGTCTGACGTGTTTTTTATGATTGACTGAAGTGTTGTTGCACTCAAATTATACTCCAATTGAACAGGGACTGCACTTTCGGTGATATCCCATAATAACCCCTGTGAAACAACATTGGTCAATTCAATATAAGACTCATTTGCAGGATTAATAAAAGGCCTTATAAATTGAACGCTTTGCTCTTTCAAGTAAGTATGATCATAAAAGAGTTCATAAGAGACTACTCTTATCATATGAGTAGCTTCATTCGCTGGATTATTACCCATGATTTTAATGGTAACTTTTCCATCCGCCCCCACATCGGTCCATTCTAATTCATTTTCAAATTCTGAATTATCAAATTGGCTTAAAACTCCAGTTTGAATTAACCTTAGTTGTGATGTTGAAGGTCCGACCCAAATTTCAAAGCCATTTTCTGAATTATAACTTCCCGTTAAAACAACATTTAGCTTAGGCTTAGAAGTTATTCGATCTTCATTAGTAATGGCAGTGGTAGTAAATGTTTTACTGCCTAAATTCACGATGGCGGCACTTGCCCATCCTTCAGACTGATCAAAACCTGTCAGAAAATCATTATATCCGTCAATTGGGTAATTAAAACCCCCAAAATAATTCTCCGTGATTTTATATTCTTTTTTATGAATGTAGGCCAATTGCTTAGGGAGTCCATTGACATTATCGCCTGAATAGGAGCTAATTCGCTCTCCGAGTTCCCCTTCTGACCAGGTTAAAAAGTAGGCGGTTGTATCGGAAAATAAATTAAAATTAGGGTGTAACTGAAAATTGGGATCCCTATACAAGTCTCGATCTAATGTTCCGTCATTTTTAATGCCATAAAATTCTATAAAATCACCGGCATCAAAGCTCCCATCGCCTTCCCCAGTCACCTTTATTGCGACTTCCTCACCTCGGTGAAACATTCGAAATTCCCGTGGGTCTAAGGGCAATGATTCGGTACGTACGGCTTCGAATTGCTCAGCTGTTATTTTATATATCGCATTTTTGGCAGTATTTACCTTATAGTAGGGACGTGAAAAATCAATCCAATCATTGCTGGATTGTCCTTGCAATGAAACGACCATGAATATCAATGAAATTCCTATCCCTAATTTCCTTAGCATTTTCAATTTTTTAATTTGGCATTTAATGAAAAACTATGTGTATAGTGATTTGAATCAAATCCATTATTTCTATTTAAAGCGTACTGGAACTGTATATTTTTATATGCAAATCCCAATCCTGTTGACCATTCGGCAACCCATTTATTTGAAATGAATTCTTGTTGCCATTTATTTAGTCCAGTTCTTATAAACACCTTTTCATCTAAAATAAATTCCAATCCTAATGCAGGATCAATGGAAATGTTTTTTCCACTTATTAACGTATTCCTAGCACCATCCGAGGTGAGTCGAGCGTCCATTTGCCCATGCAATTCCCATTTCTCTTTTTGAATTAAATTCAAAGCGATCCCAGCAATTACTTGTGGCAAGGCAACTTCACTATATCTTGAAGAAATGGTATTACCCGTAGATTGATACACCTGATCCAAAAGTGCAGCATCGTGCTGCCAGTTAGTGAAGGTCCCGGTTATGTCCCTAATTGTAACTGCAGCAGTTATTTTATCGAACGACTTATTCAATCCGACATCTAATCCAAATCCCCAAGCATCACCAAATTCACCCACTTTTCTTCGAATAATTTTTGCTGATCCCCCCACATTTATTCCACCTAGAACATCCATTTTTCTACCATAAGAAAATAAGAATGCCATGTCTACTGCCGAAAAAAAGGTCACGGCATCATAATCGATTACCCCATTGGCATCGTATAGCAACCTAGTATCGGGAATATCGTCTACACCCAATCGAATTAGAGACACGGAAAACCCGGAAATTGAATCAGAGGAGATGGCATAACTCAAGTAATCATAGGATGCTACCCCTCCAAAATACTCACTGTGCATTAATGAAAGGTAATATTTCTTATTAAGAGAAGAAAGGAATGAAGGGTTCCAATAACCGGATTCGCCTGGCAGTGGATTTGCTACTTGAGCATTCCCCATGGCGAGGCCTCTTGCACCTGTTCCTATATTCAAGAATTCATTGGTGTATGAAGGGGTATTAATTTGTGCAGTGGCCTGATTAAAAACTATCAGTCCGGCAATAATTAAGCTCCACCGATATATCAATAAACGTTCCACCATACTAATTCTGTCTTCAAATGGTTATTAAAATGTAAAAATACTAAGTATTATTGAATTACTACAAGCAAAGAATCTGCCTTGGTTCTTAATTTCAACCAATCAGAAATTTTCTTTCTATCTGTATATCCCGGTCGCCTTGAAAATGTAATTAGCGCGTGAGTTAACGTATCGTTTGTACTAGTTATCACTTCGCCCATGGAAAAGGATTTTAGCGCGGGGTATTGTACTTTTAATTCATTGGAAATATCAGCGATTGGAAATTGTCTATTTTGGACTTTAAGTAATTGGGTTTCCAATAGTTTTATTTGGTCATCCTTCGTTTGAATCAGTTCTTCATTCTTTTTATATAAATCTTCAATGATATCGATTTTCAAATCCTGACTCATTTTCATAAATTCTTGTTGAGTAGCTGCAGAATTATCCTCGCTATATCCTTGCATGACTTCAAGCTCGACGTTTTTCAATTTAAAATTGAGTAAGTCTTTTTTTAGTTCTTCAATATCACGGTTATCCAGGGGCTTACCGTACAGCGTTACCCGAATTGTTTTTTGATTATTTTCCATGATGTACTCCTGATCAATTACCTGAGTTTGGCGACCATCAAACGCTGATTTTACGAATAATTTACCATTTTGCTCAAATAATGTTCGGTTCACCATATTATACGCCAAGTAAACGGAAGGTAGTAAGGTTATTATTACGAAAGTCCAGATGATTGATTTTACTCTTTTTTCAATTTTAGCTGATTCAAACTTAAATTTTGGATACTTTAAGAACCGCACCATTAAAAAAGTAGCCACTGAAATAAAGACACTATTGATAAAGAACAGATAGAAAGCACCGAAGAAGTAATATAAATTACCATTAGCTAAACCATAACCCGCTGTACAGAGAGGAGGCATCAGAGCGGTTGCAATGGCAACTCCAGGAATGGCATTACTTTTTTCTTTTCTCGAGCCGGCAACGATTCCAGACAACCCACCAAAGAAGGCAATTAAGACATCCCAAAGAGTTGGGTAAGTACGAGCTAATAATTCAGACTGAGCTTCGTGTAGAGGAGTTAGATAAAAATATAAAGTAGAAGTAACAACACTAATAAAAACAGCGATCGACAGATTTTTTAGTGCCCTCCGAATCATTTCTAAATCATTAATTCCGGCGCCTACACCAATCCCCATAATGGGTCCCATCAAAGGAGAAATTAACATGGCGCCAATAATGACAGCTGTAGAGTTTACATTTAGGCCTATTGACGCAATAAATATAGCGAAAATTAGAATCCATAAATTAGTACCTCGAAATACCAATCCCCTTTTAAATTCCGCAATGGTAGTTTCCTCGCTTTGTTTATCTTCATGAAGGTTAAACAAATCGGCGATGGAATTTTTAATATAAATTAAAACTCGTTTTTTCTCGGTTGACTTCTCCATATTTTTAAATAAAAAAAGGGTCTATAAAGACCCTCGAAGATACTGTAAATTGTATGTAAATTAAACTAATTGAGCATCCAATTTTTGAGAAAGCACTCCCTTTGGCACTGCACCAATTTGTTTATCAACAACTTGCCCGCCTTTAAAAACCAAAAGAGTTGGTATACTTCTCACTCCAAATTGAGCTGAAACAGCTGGATTTTCATCCACATTAACTTTTCCGATTACCGCACGACCTTCATAGTCACCAGCAAGTTCTTCTACAACTGGACCAATCATTTTACATGGTCCACACCACTCAGCCCAAAAATCGACCAACACTGGTTTTTCCGAATTAATTATTTCCTGGAAATTTGATTCTGTAATTTCAATAGCTTTACCCATCGTTATTTTATTATGATTATGACAATTTAAATGAAAACGCAAAGATAGAGATTTTTGTTCCAAGATTTTAATCCTTGAAAGAATACGATTAAAAAATATAGTTTCCACTTGTAAAAAAAGTGGTGGGAATCTAATCAAAAGCTATTAAATTAAAATAAAAATGAAAAAGAAAATTATCTACGGTATAGTAATCCTATTGGTGATTATTCAATTTATCCCAATAAATCATTCAGTTCCTGAGCAAATTACAGCAGATCATTTTTATGAAGCAACTCAACCCAGCCCATCTGTAAAGGCTACGATGGATGCTGCCTGCATGGATTGTCATAGTTTTAACACCACATATCCATGGTACAGTCGAGTTGCTCCCTTATCTTGGTGGATTCAAGATCACATTAACGAAGGTAGAGAGCACTTAAACTTTGCAGTTTGGAACACTTATTCCGACAAGAAAAAGGATCACAAACTAGAAGAATTAATTGAAGAGGTTAAAGAACATGAAATGCCATTAGATAGCTACACCTGGATGCACGATGAGGCCAAATTAACTGATGAGCAAAGAAATGAATTAATTAATTGGGTTACTGAATTGCGTAAAAATTAATTTCCCATTTGTTGAATTACTTGGTTAATTGCTTCATCAATTTCTTTATAGTTAAAAGGTTTTGTGAAGAATTTTTGAATGAGGTTGGTAGATAAAGCTTCATCAATTTCATCGTTATATTCAAACCCAGTCAATATAAAATAAACAATATTGTCATGAAGTGCTCTAGCCTTTTTAATAAATTCTACCCCATTCATTAAAGGCATTCTCATATCACTAATAACAACGATAATTTCATCAGCGTGCCCTTTAAGTACCTCTAGGCCATTCCCACCCGATGTGGCCGTTAAAATTGAATATTTTGATTCAAAACTTTTTTTAAAGAGAAAAAGATTTACTTCTTCATCGTCTACATACAGCAGGGTTATATTTTTCTGTGACATTTTAATGTTTAATTGGAATTTGAATGGTGAATTCTGTACCAACACCAACGGTCGAATTTACATAAATTTTTCCATTATGCTCTTCAATAATTCGATATGTGATAGACAATCCTAATCCAGTACCTACGCCTGGTGGCTTAGTGGTGAAAAAAGGATCGCTAATTTTGTTTAAATTTTCTTCTGAAATACCTTCCCCATCGTCCTTAATTGTTATTTCAATAAAATTCCTATTGAAAGACGAGGATATAACAATTTTGCCTTTTTCTGGAATAGCTTGCTCCGCATTAGAAAGAATATTTAAAAGCGCTTGGTGTAATTTCCCTTCACTACCCGTAATTTGCGGTATTTTATCATCTAGTAATAATTCAATTTCAGCCTTATGTTTGGTTGTATTTTGAAGAATGAGGAGACAGTTTTTAATGATTTTATTAATTTCACAAACTTCCATCATACTCTCTCCGGTTCTGCTGAAGTGGCTTAAACTTTTAACAATCTCCGATGCGCGCCTGACCCCTTCATTAATAATGTCAAAAAATTGCACAAATTCCCCTTTAAAATCATCTGGTGCATTTTCCACCAAATTTGCCATTGCCTGAACGCCACCTTTGATGAAATTAAGCGGGTTGTTAATTTCGTGTCCAATTCCGGCGGACAATATACCTAAAGAAGCCATTTTTTCAGACTGAAGAAGTTGCTTTTGCGTCTTCTTCAAATCTTCCATCGCCAACTCCAGTGCAATTCCTTTTTGTTCGAGTTCTATATTCTTTCCAATTAGTTGCGAATTGACCAATTCCAAATCTTTGGTTCGCTCCTTGATTAATTTTTCAAGATCTTGAGTATATGACCGAATCTTTTCTTCTGCCTTTTTTAATTCAGTCACATCATTTCCGAAGCCAATTACTTCGACTAAATCACCTTGTTCATTCAAAAGGTTTATTGAATTCCAGGAAATGATTCTATCTTCACCTTTCGATGTTACCAAAGTCATCTCATAGTTTGTGACATCTCCTTTTTCAAATGTTTTAATCAATTCATTGACTTGTGCTTTATATTCTCCAGGGTACATTAAATCCCACCAATTACTACCAATAATTTCATTTTTTGAATATTTGGTTGTTTCTATTACTGCTGGATTGACAAAAGAAGCGATACCTGAGGGTCTAATTCCGACAATCAATGAAGTAGTTCCATTTAAAATTTTCGCTGAATAATCGCGTTCATCCTTTAATCTCTGAAGATAACTCAACTCGCGTTTTGATAAATACCTAAACAAAACAATTAGCAGAATCACACTTATGAGATAGATTGAAATAATCAAATAAAATGAGTTCTTGAATGAGCCCCATAAAATATTTTTATCCACTGAAATAACAATAAAGTGATTGTATTTCCCTGGGTTTGATTTTGCAGCAAGAACGGTAGTATTTAGGTATTTATTGAAACCTTCGAATAGCAAAATATTATTATTTAACTCCAAAATTGTCTCATCAGAATACACCCCATTAGCTGTTGTACTTAAAATATTTTCATACTGAGACGTGTCTATTGGATAATATATTTGGGTGGTCATAAAATCCCCATTCACCAAATGTATATTGTACTGATTGTCGAATCCGAAACTTTTCAATTCTTGAGTCAACTTATTAAACTGTATGGCTGAAGTATTGACTGCCTCTAATTTTCCGAGGTCATCCCGTATGGCTACCCGAATAGGTAAAATCCAATCGTTTACTCGATTAAAGTAATATACCTCACCTATTACCAATTTATCTTCTGTCAAAGTCTTCAGAAATGACCGTCTAGATTTAGGCGAAAGTGTTAGGTTAGGCGTAATATCATTATAATTTTCCCCAGTAAATGTCAAAACTTTCCCGGTAGTATCGGCCAACCCAAACGCGAGTAATTCATCATAAGCAAGAAGTTCATTTTTAGCAAACGCCCATCTCAAACTATCCTTATCTGGGCCATCAATAACCATAATTCGTTCGCCTACAGACTTTAAACTTCTTTCACGTTGCAGGAAAGTCAGCTCATAATATTTTTCTAAAATAGTCGCTTTTGATTGTAAGTCGGCTAACCGATCGCCCTTTATATCGAACCAAATGTAAACCGACAAGAATACAGCAAAAACCGTAATTGCTGATATTATTATCGGCAGCATTAATTTTAGAGCTGATTTTAAATTCTTCATATTACGAACTCAATATAATACTTTTGGTTATTTCTTTCACTCAGATTAGTTTAAATGGTCCATAACTAATTTAAAATCATTAATTTCTAATTCTTTTAACTCCTGTAGAAATTCGTTTGAAGGTGATATTTTATATTTTCGAGACATTAAATCGGCCTGTATTTGTTTCCCTTCTTCTATATGTGAGATGGTCATGTTCACCTTTTTATCTCCCGGATATTTAGTGAACAAATCATTTAAATGATTAACTAGCAAAGGAGATAATTGTTTAAGGCTTATATCTAACTTTATACCATTGGTTCTCTTTTCTCTTAAATCATTCAAAATTTCAATTTTATTTACCTTTGGTTCCACCTGTTCTTGCTTCCATTTCAATGCTGCAAAAGTACCTTCAATAAATAAAAACCAGCCCACCATCATATATTCTTTATATTTGATATAATCGTCTCCGAAGAAAGCAAATTGAAAGGAACCGTTGTAATCTTCGACCGACATCAGCCCAAATGGGTTTCCTGTTTTTGTGGTTCGATGGGCTATATCCACCACAATGCCAGCAGTTCTAAAAGGCTTTCCTACATGGTCATTGGGCTCTGAGAGTTGATTTAATGGAAAATTGCAAAATGTATTTAGTTCAAGTTTGAAAGAATCCAAAGGATGACCACTGATATATAACCCTACCACTTCGCGCTCGATATTGAGTTGTCTGATTTGGCTGTAAGGTTCTATATCTTTAATGGAAGGGCGCGGTATTTCTGTTCCAGTTGAACCACCGAAAAGGGATGCTTGAGCACTTTCTTTTTCGGCTTTCATCGTCGCCGAGTATTTTACTGCTTTTTCTAGCAGGGTACCATCACCATCTTCTGCTTCCAAAAATTGACGTCTATGATATTCACTAAAACAATCGAAAGCGCCCGACATCGCCAAACACTCCATTGTTTTCTTATTTACCGTTCTTAAGTTTACTCGCTCTGTAAAATTGAATATATCAGTAAAATTCCCATTTAAATCCCGTTCTTCAATTATCGACTCAACTGCGGCTTCACCCGAACCTTTAATTGCTCCAAGTCCAAATCGGATTTCACCTTCTTTATTCACCTCAAAAAACACCCCCGATTCGTTGACATGTGGCCCAAGAACCTTAATTCCAAGATTCCGACATTCTTCCATAAAAAACGTCACCTTATCAATATTATTCTGATTGTGAGTCAACACGGCAGCCATATATTCCGCTGGATAATGGGCTTTTAAGTAGGCGGTTTGATACGCCACCATTGAGTAACAGGTAGAGTGTGATTTATTGAAGGCATAGGCAGCAAATGCTTCCCAGTCGGTCCATACTTTTTCTGCTACTTTCTCATCATGCCCATTTTGCTTGCAACCCTCGAGGAATTTAGGTTTTAATTCAGCAAGTAAAGCAGCAATTTTCTTACCCATTGCCTTTCTGAGTACATCGGCATCTCCCTTTGAAAAGCCCGCTAATTTTTGAGAAAGCAACATCACCTGCTCTTGATAAACGGTAATACCGTACGTTTCCGCCAGGTAATCCTCCATCCCTTCTAGATCGTAAGTAATGGGCTCTTGACCGTGTTTTCGGGCAATGAAATTAGGGATATAATCCATTGGGCCTGGTCGGTACAAGGCATTCATGGCAATTAAATCTTCGAATTTATCGGGTTTTAGCGCGCGCAAATGTTTTTGCATGCCTTGTGACTCGAATTGAAAAGTCCCGTTGGTTAACCCTTTTTGATATAGCTCATAAGTGGCCGTATCATCTAAAGGAATATCGTCAATATCGATAACTACCCCATGTCTTTTCTTTATTATTCGTAGTGCCGTTTTTAGAATAGTTAGTGTCTTTAACCCCAAAAAGTCCATTTTCAACATCCCTGCGCTTTCAATTACAGAGTTATCAAACTGGGTGATGAGCATTTCGGAATCTTTGGAAGTAGAAACCGGAATATATTGGGTCAGGTCATCCGGCGCAATAATTACACCACAAGCATGTGTTCCCGTATTTCTAACCGAACCTTCTAAATTTTGTGCTCGCCTTAATACTTGGCCTTTAAGATCATTCGATTTGCGGAGTTCGTCCAGTTCTTTAACCTCACTAAATGCTTTTTTCAGGTTAATTCCTGGGCGTTCAGGGACTAATTTGGCCACCCCATTCGTTTCTGACAGCGGCAATTCCATTACTCGACCACAATCTCTAATCGATGATTTTGCGGCCATGGTTCCATAGGTAATAATCTGTGATACTTGATTGTACCCGTATTTATCTATGACATATTTAATTACTTTATCCCGCCCCTCATCATCAAAATCAATATCTATATCGGGTAATGAAACCCTGTCAGGATTTAAAAATCGCTCGAAAAGCAAATCATATTTAATGGGGTCAACGTTTGTTATCCCAATGCAATAGGCAACGGCTGAACCTGCCGCAGAACCC
>JAHEMU010000253.1 GCA_024643485.1 Cytophagales bacterium | reverse complement strand
ATTAATAAAGCTGATGCGTATTGATGAAGAGACTGATCCAAAACAATATTTGGACATGATTGAGTCTTCCTTGTATCGACTAGATCATTTTATCGACGACGTGCTTTCTTATTCTAGAAATGCACGAATGGAACTAGAACTTAAAAAGGTGAATCTCGAAAAAATGGTTAATGAAATTCTCGATTCTTTGAGATTTCAAAATGAAAACCTTAAAACGATTATCACTGTATCCAATTGTGTGGATATTGTTTCAGATCCTACACGTCTTGTGGTCATTTTCAATAATTTGATTTCAAATGCTTATCGCTACGCTGATCCTGAAAAGGAGGAACAATGGGTGAAAGTACATATTGAATGTTCCGATAGAAATATAATGATTCGTGTTGAAGACAATGGAATTGGGATTGATCCTGAACAACATGAAAAGATTTTTGGAATGTTTTATCGTGCAAATTCTGAAATTAAAGGCTCAGGACTCGGATTATATATCGTAGCTGAGGCTGTAGAAAAGCTAAAAGGAAAAGTAAAAGTCGATTCTAACCCTGGAATTGGCACCACTTTTACCGTTACCCTCCCCAAATAAATTTTTTCTTTAATTTTTTAAACTTTCTTACTTCCCACTCGTTATAAACTCAGGAAACTTTTTTTACACAAAAAGTTTATATAGTTTTGCACTTCAAATTTTGAGAATGGAAATAAAGGAGAGAATTACAGAAAAAGCGCGGGAGTTATTTTTTAGATACGGCATGAAATCTGTGACAATGGATGATATTGCCCGTGCAATCGGAATTTCCAAGAAAACTGTTTACGAACAATTCAGCAATAAAAAAGAAATCATTAACGGGATCACTTTAAATTTCCTAAAACAACAGGAAAGTGACTATCGATATATTGTAACTAAGGCAAATGACCCCGTTGAAGAACTTATTCTTCTTCTTCATAGCATCAATAAAATTTTCGAAAATATTGACACACGCGTTATCTATGATATGAGAAGATATTATCCAGAAGCCTGGAATATTTTTGAAGAACATCAACATGAAGTAATCCTTCGTGACATTAAAGATAATTTGATTAGAGGAATTGAGGGGAAATTGTTTCGCGATAATATTTGTGTTGATATTATTGCCAAAATGAGATTAGAACAGGTGAAATTAGCCATCGATCCATCTGCTTTCCCCCCTGATCAGTTCGATATAAAGGAAATTCACAAACAATTTTTATTGCAATATATCAACGGCATTTGCACGCCAAAAGGGCATCAATTATTGGAAGATTATTTAAACAAGGTTAAACCATGAATTATATTAAGTCAATTAAATGGAATTTTTTAACATTACTCCTGCTGGTCTCGGCAATGGGTGGTAATGCAGCTTTTGGACAAAATTCAGAAATGCAATTCAGTCTGAAACAAGCGGTAGATTATGCAGTTCTTCACCGAACTGAAGTATTAAATGCAGTAATAGATGAACAAAGCGCAGCCGCTCAAAAGAAAGAAGTGATAGGTATTGGTTTGCCTCAAATCAATGGAAGTTTTGACATCGCAGATTATGTAAAACAACCAACTTCGTTATTACCTGCGGAATTTTTTGGTGGAAACCCAGGGGAGTATCTTCCTGTACAATTCGGAACCAAATACAACGCTACTGCGGGATTAAGTGGTTCACAACTCCTTTTTAGCGGAGATTATATTGTTGCCTTACAATCTTCAAACACCTTTATCGATTTAGCTGCTCAAATGACAGCAAAAACTAAAATTGATATCGAAGTGGAAGTTTCAAAGTCGTATTATGGAGTGTTGATCAATGCAGAACGCGCCTCATTACTAAAAGACAATGTTGATCGCCTTGAGAAAACCCTTAAGGAAACGGAGCAATTGTATCAAGCTGGTTTCATGGAAAAGGTTAATTATGATCGTTTGAAAGTGACTTACAATAATCTATCCATTGAATTATCGAACCTGATCAAGCTTTTAGAAGTAGGAAAAACGATGCTAAAGTTTCAAATGGGGATGGACCTTAGTAAGCCGATTGAATTGACAGATCGTTTAAATGAGTCTATTTCAGAAGATTTAATTATTAATTCTACTGATATGAATATTGAAAATAGAGTCGAGTATCAATTAGCTCAAAGCCAGTATGAAATTGCCTTGAAAGCCAAAAAGCTAGAGCAAGTTGGATATTTTCCCTCACTCGTATTATACGGTAGCTTAAGTACACAGGCTCAGAGAAATGAATTTAACTTTTTAGATAGAAATGAAAATTGGTATCCAATAGGGATTGTTGGTTTAAGGCTAAATGTGAGTTTGTTTGATGGATTTCAAAGAAAATATAGAATTGAACGTTCTCAATTGAGCATTTTGAAATCTGAAAATTCAATCAATCAACTTAAAAATGTTATTGAGTTAGAAAGCACCTCAGCAAAAATAAACCTTGAGAATAGTATTGCTTCAATAAACAATCAATTGGAAAACATTGAATTGGCAAAAAGTGTGGTGGAAACGACTTCAAAAAAATATGCCGCAGGAACTGCTTCTTCAATGGAATTGATTGAGGCAGAAGGAGCCTTGAAGGAAGCTCAAACCAATTATTTTAACGCTCTATACACAGGTATTGTGGCAAAAATCGACTACGATAAAGCCATGGGCCAGATTAAATAAAATTAAACTTTAGTAGAAAGAAATACATTCAATAATGAAAAAAAATACCCTAATCGTATTCGCAGTGTTGATGATGGTTGCTCAAGCGTGCGAAAAAAATACACAGGAAAATCTTGATAGTTTGATTGCTCAAAAGCAGCAAATTGAAAGTCAGATTGCTGAAATGCAAGCAAATATTCCTGATAGCCTCAAAACTAAAAAAACTCAAAATGTTAAATATGTAGAGGTTAAAGAAGTTAAAACAAGACCGTTTAGTCACTTTATCGAAGTACAAGGATCAGTTGATTCTGATCAAAATATCATGGTAACTTCAAAGTCAGCTGGTACAGTGGAAGCAATCCCTGTAACAGAGGGTACTAGAGTAGCAAAAGGTCAATTAATTGCCCGTCTTGACGGTGAAATTTTGAATAATTCAATTAAAGAAGTGAAATCTTCTTTGGAATTTGCGACTGAAATTTATGAAAAACAAAAAGGCCTTTGGGATCAAAAAATTGGTTCTGAAGTTCAATATCTTCAAGCGAAAAATAATAAAGAATCCCTAGAAAATAGACTTGCTACTTTATACGAGCAAGCGAAACAGTCTAAGGTTTTTGCCCCAATTAGCGGAACAGTCGATCAGGTTTTTATAAAGCAAGGTGAGGTAGCAGCTCCAGGGGTGCCTGTGGTGCGAATTGTTAATTTAGCTGAGTTTGAAATCAAAGCAAATGTAGCAGAGAATTATGCACTTGCTGTGAAAAAAGACATTCCGGTAATTCTATATTTCCCAGATCTTAAAGCGGAAGTAAATGCAACTGTAAACTTCGTTGGAAACGTAATCGATCCAATTAACAGAACCTTTAATATCGTGATTCGATTTAAAAACCCAAATGTTGG
This sequence comes from Cytophagales bacterium, assembly GCA_024643485.1. Lineage (GTDB taxonomy): Bacteria > Bacteroidota > Bacteroidia > Cytophagales > Cyclobacteriaceae > JAHEMU01. The sequence continues at coordinate 1,183 of JAHEMU010000253.1, read as the reverse complement.
AATCAAACCGAATATGATTGCAGTGGTTAAAATAGAAGATTATAAAAGTGAGAATGAGGTAGTTATCCCTCTGAATGCGATTGTAAAAACGAATAACGAACAGTTTGTTTTTGTCGCTGTTGAAGAAAATGGCAATATGGTAGCTAAAAAATTGAAAGTAAAAACCGCTATGGACTACAACGGAGTAACCGTTATCAAAGAGGGTTTGAAAGCATCTGATAAATTAATCACTTTCGGCTTTCAGGATTTAGTTGAAGGTCAATTGGTAAAATTCTAAAGAAATGGAGAACAAATTAAAGACATTTAAGCCAACGGATTGGGCCATTAATAATAAGACTTCTATTCTTATTATTACTGCGATCATTACCCTATTTGGCTATTCAACATATAACAGTTTACCGAAGGAGAACTTTCCGGAAATTGTTATTCCAACGATTTACGTTAGTACACCATACCCAGGTACATCGCCAATTGATATGGAAAATTTGGTCACAAGGCCAATTGAAAAGCAGATAAAATCCATCAATGGCGTTCGAAAAATATCCAGTAATTCAGTTCAGGATTTCTCGAATGTTGTTATTGAATTTAATACGGATGTTGACCCTGCAGAAGCAAAACTTAGAGTGAAGGATGCTGTGGATAAAGCTAGAGCTGATTTACCAGGAGATTTGCCTGCTGATCCTACAGTAATGGAAGTTGATTTTTCTGAATTGCCTGTGATGAATATCAATATTTCAGGTGATTATGAGTTGGATCAATTAAAAACTTGGGCGGAAGAGCTTCAAGATGAAATCGAAGGTTTAAAAGAAATTACTAGAGCAGATTTAATTGGTGGGCTTTCAAAAGAAGTTAAAATCAATGTAGATATGTATAAAATGCAGGCCGCGCAAGTGACCATGGATGATATACAACGCGCTGTTTCTGGAGAAAATATTACGATGTCGGCAGGAACCATTGAAATGGGCCGTATGGTTCGTTCATTGCGTGTGGCCGGGGAATTTTCAAAGGTTGATCAAATAAAGAATATCGTGATTCGCTCTATGTCTGGAGCGCAGGTGCGCATTTCTGAAATTGCTGAAGTAGTGGATAGCTATTCCGATAGAGAAAGTTTTGCCCGTTTTGATGGAAAAAATGTAATCACTTTGAATGTGATTAAGCGTTCTGGTGAAAATCTAATCGGAGC
>JAHEMU010000252.1 GCA_024643485.1 Cytophagales bacterium | reverse complement strand
TTGAGTTACCAAGTGGATTTTTAGTTTCTACTTGGATTTATCCACCATTTATTCGAGGTGAATTCGACCTCATCTAAAAGTATGGGTTGACCTATTTCAGGAGTTAGAATATTGAGTTGAAGTTCATTTGCTTTTTTCTCTACCCGGTCAATGGGGTCTGTCCATTCGTGTAATGCTAATTTAAATGCCCCCCAGTGTATAGGCATAAATCTGGATGCACGGATGTCGATTGCGGCTTGGGCAGTTTGCTCTGGCATCATATGGATGTCTTTCCAAAGCTCATTGTATTGGCCGCATTCCATCATAGCAAAATTGAAAGGCCCGTATTTTTCCCCAATTTCTTTGAAATGTGGACCGTATCCGCTATCTCCACTAAAGTAAATTGATTGTGTATCAGATTTTATTACCCAGCTGCCCCATAAGGTAGAATTTCGATTCATAACCCCTCTTCCTGAAAAATGACGTGAAGGGGTAAAGGCTAACTTCAGATTCATATATTCGGTTTCTTCCCACCAATTCATTTCAGTAATTGAACCTTCATGAATTCCCCATGCTTTCAGATGATTAGCGACACCTAGGGGAACGAAAAAATGCGAGGTCTTAGCTTTTAAAGCTTGAATTGATCCATAATCTAGATGATCGTAATGATCGTGAGAAATAAACACAGCATCAATTTTTGGTAACTTTTCGAGTGTAATGGGCAATGTTTCATTAAACCTTCTGGACCCCAACCAAGGGTGAGGAGCAGGCACGGGTCCCAACATAGGGTCCAGCAAAATAGTTAATCCATTAAGTTTTAAAAGGATAGCCGAATGACCAAACCAAACCACCTCATTGATGGATGACTGTACAATTTCTAATGAATCAATTGGATTGACCGGTAATTGAAAATTTGGTGTAGTGCCTGAATTGCCGCTGAAATATTTAGGGATAAGGCTAACCATATCTGAAAATCCCAAGTCAAGTGTGGTCGTTATTGAATTGATAAAAACCCCCTTTTTAAAATTTCCGGATTTTTCGAATCGCACGAGGTCTTCTTTTGAGGAAGAACCACCAAATTCCGGACTTAAATTAATAAATAATACCGCTATAATTACAATCGAAATCACAATTCCGGCAATGATTAAACCTGTCATCTTCAATAATTTTAGCATGATAAATCTTTGTAATGGTATAGTCGATGTGAAGCAATTATTATTTTAAATGCCTACTGAAAGTATATTGAAAAAAAGATAACATCGCTTGACTTACTATTGTTCAGCCCGCAAAGTAAGGTTGTTTTGCTAGATTAAAATACAAGTAGTATCTAATTCTTTTCTAACGTATCGGTGAGAAGTCAGTAGGATACAGATAAACGGATTCTAAATGATTCACTAAAGTGCCATTTTTTATAGACTCAGAATATGCAGATTTCCAATCTGGATCTTCCCCAAAATGAGACCAATTTTCGGTGGCTTTATCCCGATTTTCATGTGAAATAAAATAGATTAAAGTATTTTCAACCCCCCTTTGACCTTCATATAGGTTAAAATAGGCGACATTAGCCATTTGATTATTTTCAAAAATCTTCATGGTATGGTTTCGGAACCTATTATGCAAATCCGATAATTTCCCTTCGTTGGTATGGTAGGTTCTCATTTCAAAAATAGAATTGCTACTCGTATAGTCAAATATGGAGGGTGAGTAATCTGTTAGAGTAAGAAAAATACTTTGTACGGAATCAACCAGAGCTCCGTTTACCTCAGAATCTTCTTTAACTTTTATCCACTCGGGGTCTTTCCTAAACTCTTCAAAGGAATTGTCACGATCTTCTTTGGAGGTAAAGCCCAACAGATAAACGAGGGTAGCTGCAGAGGAATCCGCAGGAACCCAATACGCAATATTTTTCATGCCATGGTTTTCGAAGATGCTAGTTGTATGGTTTCTAAACCGAGCTAGTAAGTCTTCTGATTTGCCTAGAGGCGAAAAATAGGTCCTTAGTTCATAGAAGGCAATATTTTCCGTGTTGATTTCTTCAGACGCGATAATTTCGCTAATCGATTCATCCTGATTTTTTGGTGATGAACAATTAAAAAAAAGGATAGATAGGAAAAGTAAAGTAGGGTATTTCATATTGAAATATAATGAAATAAGATGAGAAAAAGTGTTGAATATTGGAGAATAATAACCCTAATGGTCATTTCAACGTAAAAGTTAAAAGTTGAAATTTAAATTTGCACCATGGGCCCATCGAGCATTACTCTTTTTTTTAGACGAATTGTTAGGGAAAAATTCGTTTCTTCAATTCAAATTCTAAGCTTGCTACTAGCAAATGTTGCAGGCATATTTGTTATCATGTACACCATGGATGAATTGTCGTTCGATCAATTTCATACAAAGAAGGAAAGAGTATTTCGAGTTGTTTCAGACATATACGACGTAAATACGCATGAGTCAAAGGGAAACTTAGAGACCAATGCATGGCCATTGGGAGCTACCCTAAAAGAAAAATTTCCCGAAGTAGAAAAGGTGGTATATGCCCAAAGTGGTGCAGCACTTCAAGTGAATTGGGAAAATGATCGAATTCAGGAAAACGTTCATTATGTCAGTGAAGATTTTCTAGATATGTTTTCCTTTCCCTTAGTGGAGGGAGATGCCAAAACGGCATTAAAAGAACCTTATTCAATTGTAATAACTCCGGATATAGCATTAAAGTATTTTCCAAATGAAAACCCAATTGGGAAATCGCTGTTAATGGGAGATACACTGAATATGATGGTAACGGCTGTAGTTGAATCCCCAAAGAACTCGCATATTCAATTCGGAATTTTAGTCTCATTTTCAACGTATGAACAATTAAATCCATCCTTTTCATACACAGGTAAAGATGGATGGGGAAACTTTAATGTCCGTAATTATATCATGCTTAAGCAAGGGGTGAATGTTTCCGAATTTGAAGCAAAAGCAAAAACGGCATACATGTCTGAAGTAGGGGAATGGTACGAAAGTATGGGAATGACAGTTGAGCCTAATTTTGAACCTTTAAATACTATTTATTTGAATTCAACCTATGGAAATGGATTCGGCACATTAGGTAGCATGGAAAGGGTTAAATTGATAGGCGCTATCGGTTTAGTAACCTTACTTTTAGCGTGTATCAATTTTATTAATTTAAGCACCGCCAGATCTACTTTCCGAGCAAAAGAAATTGGCTTAAGAAAAGTTTCAGGAGGCACCCGTGGCTCAATTATTTCACAGTTTTTATTCGAATCATTCTTGTATACATTTGTTGCCTTTTTAGGAGGAATAGCATTGGTGTATTTCCTTTTGCCGTTCTTTAATTTATTGATAGGCAAGCAATATACTTTAGCGGTTTTAATGGAACCTAATATTAGTATAGCCCTATTGTCTACAGTAATTTTAATAAGTTTAATATCCGGTTACTACCCCGCAAGAGTATTATCTCGATTTGTGCCTTCTGAGATTTTAAAAGGCAAATTTCAAAAGGGAAAAGGTGGAATAGCTTTGAGAAGATTTTTAGTAATTTTTCAGTTCGTAATTTGTTCCGGATTGATTATTGGCGTGTTACTCACATCAAAGCAAATAAATTACATGAAGGAGCGGCCTCTCGGCTTTGAAAAGGAACAATTAATCACTTTGGATATGCGAAGCATTTCTAATGGGGTTGTCCAAAAGTCTATAGAGGCGGTGGTAAATGATATTAAGTCGTTGTCTGCTGTAACTAATTCTTCGTTCACGGCGGCTTTACCCGGAAGACCCGGCTGGGACGGTCAATGGGCGACACCTGAGGGAAAAGCCGAGGGAGAGTCGGTTTCGGTCAATTTCATTCCTATAGACGATAATTTTGTGAATACGATGGGGATGGAACTTGTCGCGGGAATAGATTTTAATAAAAATCAAATTACTGACTTGGATGATGGCCTTTTAATTAATGAGACAGCCGTCCAAATTATGGGATGGGAGTCCCCCGAAAATGCGATTGGGAAGAAAATCGACTCTCCGTCTGGGTTTCCGAGGGGAAGAGTTATAGGAGTTATTAAAGATTTTAATCAAAAAGGACTTCAAGAAGCGATTGGACCGATGGTATTTGATTACTATACAAAGTTAAGTAAATACTTAGTGATTAAGTACACGGCGGGGCATACTACAGATGTTAAAGAACAGCTCTCAACGATTTGGAATGCCCACTTTCCAGAGCATGAATTCAACTATTTCTTCGTTGATGAAGATTTTGAACAACAATATCAAGCAGAGGAAAAAGTGTTTAGTGTATTTTCAATGTTTGCTTTTATAGCCATCTTTATCGCCGCTATTGGTTTAGTAGGGCTTATTTCCTTCTTAATAACTTCGCGAACAAGGGAAATTGGTATACGAAAGGTTTTAGGAGCTGGGAATTTTAGAATTACCAGGCTTATTGTTGGAGAATTTGTGGTACTAGTGATTATTGCCAATTTATTTGCCATTCCAATTGCATGGATTTTGGGAAATAAGTGGTTAGAAGGGTTTGCGTTTAGTACTGAAATGGGTGCAGATATAATTATTATATCAACAATTACCACTCTTGTTTTAGCGGTATTGACTATTGGTTTCCAGGCTTTAAAAGCGGGCAACGCTAATCCTGCAGATTCACTTCGTACAGAATAGAATTTGTAGAGTCATTTTTTGTATAGTATCTTGTTTGTAAATATTGCGCTGGATATATTCAAAAAAGGGTCT
>JAHEMU010000251.1 GCA_024643485.1 Cytophagales bacterium | reverse complement strand
TGAAGTATTGAAATGTTCTGCCAATTGCTTTAGCATTCTCGGAATTGATGAACTTATGGATATGGCGAGAACTTCTGTTAACTTAGTGAAAAATTGTCTGGTTACAGTTGAAATTGCCAGATGGGAAAGTGAATTGTTGAAAACTCTGAATATTTCTAGATATGCCGAAATTAATTACAAGCAGAACTCGAATTGAAGATCTCGGTCTGCCAAGAATCATTGTGATTGGAGGAGGATTTGGTGGGATGGAATTGATCAACCAATTGAAGGGAATAAGGGCTCAAGTAGTGCTTTTTGATAAGTATAATCATCATACTTTTCAACCCCTATTATACCAGGTGGCTACTTCGGCAATCAATACAAATTCAATTCTTTATCCTTTTCGTAAGAAATTCAATAATTATAAGGATTTCTACTTTCGTTTAGCGGAGGTTACTCGAATCATCCCAGAGAATCATTCCATTGAAACATCCATTGGGACTGTTAAATACGATTATTTGGTGGTTGCTACAGGTTCTACAACCAATTATTTTGGCAATGAAAGTTACGAAAAGCTGACCGTTCCACTAAAAACGATTGAAGATGCAATTGCTCTGAGAAATCGTTTTATACATAATTTTGAACAGGCTCTTTTACAGGAAGATGCCGTTCAAATGAATAGTTACATCGATTACGTGATTGTGGGTGGCGGTCCTACAGGGGTAGAGGTAGCGGGTGCAATGGCTGAATTGAAAAAGCATGTTTTGCCTAAGGACTACCAGGAACTGGATATGAAGGAGATGGATATTTATTTGGTAGAAGCGGGGCCACGGTTATTAGCCGGAATGAGTGAAGCATCTTCAGAAAAGGCATTAAAATACCTAACTGAATTGGGCGTAAAGGTTAAATTAAATTGTAAAATTGAATCATACGATGGCTTTACGGCATCTTTTGATAGCATCGAACCGATTAACACAAAAACTGTTGTTTGGGGAGCGGGAGTAAAAGGACTACAAATTCCGGGGTTAGACGAACAAGCCTATGCTCCAGCAGGAAGAATAAAGGTAGATGAGTATAATCGTGTAAGCGGATATACAAATATATTCACTATTGGTGATTTAGCATCGCAAGTATCGGAGGAACATCCGCGCGGGTTGCCGATGATGGCACCCCCGGCAATACAACAGGCACGAGTATTAGCTGGGAATCTAAAAAAAATGATTAAAAAGAAAGAAGAGACCCTAACCCCGTTTAAATTTGTGAATAAAGGTAGCATGGCCACGATTGGAAAAAATCGTGCAGTTGCGGAAGTCGCTTCTATAAAGATGGGTGGCTTTTTTGCTTGGTTTGTCTGGGTTTTTGTACACCTTATGTCGTTGGTGAGTTTCCGAAACCGTGTAGCAGTTTTCTTTTCATGGATGATTAGCTATTTCTCTTATGATAAAAGCAATCGCTTTATTATAGGAAAGAATTTTGGTCCGGATAAAAAGAAGGAATAATATAGGAATTCAGGAAGTACATACATCCGTTTTTTAAAGTTCCATCATTAGAATATTTACGGAAACATAACATCAGTCCTTATTTATAAGATTTAACGTAACTATTTTTAAAGGAGTAAATCAGTGAGATATTCCATTGGAATTTGTCACTTCCCACGATATCTGTTCGAAACGGATTATTGATTACCGATTCGAGTGAAAGAGGGAAGTTCAGATGTTTAAGAGTAAATGTTGAAGTTAAATATATCCCATCGTTTTGATCCATTTTCAAATAGTAGAATTGTGGGCGCAATCCAAAAACAAAATCTCGACCCAGGTTTAAATTTGAAATATTAGAATTGATGGTAATAAAATGAACATTTTTAGTAGAGTTTATATCAAATCCATGAGAAGTTAAATAGTATAAACCAACGGAAATATTTTTATGAATTTGATAATTAGGAGCTATTTCAGCAGCCAAATACCGTTTTGGCACCAAATACTCTTGCATGATTCCGTTAACAATGGGCGTTTCAGTTCTAAAGGTAACTGCAGGGTGAGCTCCCACATTCAGTGTAAATTTTTCGTCTTTAATTAATTTATACCGCCACCAAAAGATAAAGGCCCAGGGCTGTCCTTCTAGTGAAACCCGAAATTGTGGATCAAAAGTTAAACGATTTCCCATCGACATTTCCAACATTAATGCAGGTTTCCCCAACGAAAAGCTTGGTAAAAGTGAAATACCATTATTGGTAACGGAAAGTGCGCCGAAAAAATTTACGGTCGTAGAAGTAGTATCTGCTTTTTGAGCAAAAATGTAACTATTAAATGAGAAAATAAGGAGAACTGAAAAGAGGAATTTTTTTAGGTTCATCGGGTGGAAAGACGGTTTTGAGGTTATTTAAGTTATTAATTAACTAAATTTACCAATAATATATCTACAATCTCAAGAATATGCTCCTAATTGAATGGAGAATATGAATTCTTATTCCTTGATTTAATTAATTTTACCTACCTTAAAATGTTATTTTATGATAAATAATTGAGCCATGAATCCATCTGATGCCCATAATGAACGAATCGAAAAAATGACCTTTTCATCAGTCTATCCTCATTACGTAACTAAGGTAGAAAAGAAAGGAAGGACCCTAAATGAATTAATTCAAGTGATTGATTGGCTTACCGGGTTTGACGAGAAAACCCAACAAGCATTGATAGAAGAGAAAGTAACTTTCAAGATATTTTTTGAAAGAGCTACTTTAAATCCAAAGGCTCATCTTATAACAGGGGTCATTTGCGGTTATAGAGTGGAGGAAATTGAAAATACCTTGACTCAACGGGTGAGGTATCTCGATAAGATAGTGGATGAGTTAGCTAAGGGTAGGAAGATGGAAAAGATTTTACGTGAGTAGAAATATTATACCTTCTTGAAATGGCATTTAAAGGAAAAGTAATCATTAATCCAAAGGTTCGAAATCAAATCAAGTTTATTCAAACTGGAAAAGATTCAGAGGGGGTTTTATTGGAAATGGAAGCCACTTATAGCGCGCATTCAAAGGAACCCGCTGCACATTATCACCCATACCAACTAGAAGATTTTACTATACTGTCAGGGGAAATGACGGTGCGAATGGATGGGAAAATACAAGTCCTAAAAACGGGTGATACGTTACATATCCCTATGAATAAAGTACATTCCATGTGGAATAATTCGGATCAAAAAACAATTGTAAATTGGAAGGTACAACCGGCCTTAAATACGGAGTATTTTCTGGAAACGGCTATGGGACTTTCCAATGAGAATAAAACAAATGATGAGGGAATGCCTAATATCCTTCAAGTGGCTTTAATGGCGAATAAATACACCAATGAATTTAGACTTGTAAAACCTCCTTTTATCATTCAAAAAGTGTTGTTTTTTATACTTACTCCGTTTGCATATTTGTTCGGATATAAACCAATATATAAGAAGTATATTGATTAAATTTGATAGAATAAAAACTTAAAGTTACTGAGGCGTCCTGAAGATTAACTTTGTGACTTGAAACCCCATTCGGAAAAATGGAAGAAACAGGGAACTGAAACTATTGAAGCCTAAAAATGCATTTTTATACCTATGAGAATCCAAAAGATATTTTTCACCTATTTGACTTTTTGTAGCATTTTGTTTTCCTCCTGCAATAAGGATGATACCCCATCCCTTCCGGATCAAAATGAAAATCCGCCTTTTACATACCAAGATACCGACCTCCAATTTTGGGAAACGAATGGAACGTCAACTCGCTTATATCGAAAAAATTTGGCGCTTTTTTTTAAGGAAAGCTCCAATACAAATCCTACTATATCCGTCGACACCACTCAAACTTTTCAGTCGATGGATGGTTTTGGATACACACTAACAGGTGGAAGTTCTTTATTAATATATTCCTTAGTTGAAGAGCAAAGAACCGCATTATTACAGGAGTTATTCTCCACCGACAGTACCAATATAGGCGTATCGTACCTGAGAATATCAATAGGTGCATCGGACTTAAGCCCTAATGTTTACACCTATGACGACATGGAGGCGAGCCAAACGGATATTTCCCTATCGCAGTTTAACTTATCCATAGAAGAGGAACAAACGCATCTGCTTTCGGTGTTAAAGGAAATTTTAACTATCAATCCAAACATTAAAATAATGGCCACGCCTTGGACTGCCCCTGTATGGATGAAAACGAACGGGGAATTTAAAGGAGGTAGCCTGAAACCTGAATATTACGCTATTTATGCGCAGTATTTAGTAAAATATATTCAAGGAATGGCTTCTGAGGGTATTATGATTGATGCAATTACGCCGCAAAATGAACCCTTGCATGACGGAAATAATCCAAGCATGAAAATGCTTGCGACTGAACAAGCTGAGTTTATAAAAAATCATTTAGGTCCTGCTATTGCTGATGCAAGTTTAAATACTAAGATCATTGCTTATGATCATAATTGTGATAAACCCGAATATCCATTGGCTATTTTGAATGATCCAGCAGCCAATGTATATGTCGATGGCTCCGCCTTCCATTTGTACGGGGGGAATATTAGTGCGTTAAATCAAGTGCATAACGCCTTTCCGGATAAAAACATCTACTTTACCGAACAATGGACATCGGCAAATGGAGATTTTAATGGAGATTTAAATTGGCATGTTAAAAACCTAATTATTGGGGCAACACGAAATTGGAGCAAAACTGTTTTGGAATGGAACTTAGCGAATAATGGCACCTACG
>JAHEMU010000011.1 GCA_024643485.1 Cytophagales bacterium | reverse complement strand
AAGTAAAAACCAGAGAGGGGAATATGACTAATTATAAAGGGAAAATCTCTTCCGGTATCGTTACTTCTCGATTTTCATTTGAAGGACCAACCACAAAAAATAAAGGATCTTTTATAACTACCGGGCGGTTATCCTATGTTAATTGGCTAATGCAAAAGACGAAAAACATAGACATTCTGAACAGTTCTGCTGGTTTTGGCGATTTTTCGATTAAAGTTAATCAAATGGTTTCCGAAAAAGATAAAATATCAGCTTCTTCCTATTTAAGCTGGGACAACTTCAAATTAGCCTCTGACACCACTTTTCAAATTCAAAATTTAGGGTTTCACTTAAAGTGGGATCATTTATTTGATGGAGGTAGTTTGGGAAGTTTAAATTTGGTATCAGGTAAAACCAATTCAAATATTGTCGATGGCAACGGTTTCAATGCCTTTACCATGACCTCCTCCTTAGATTATTACAAATTGAAATACGTATTCAGCTTAGCTGAAAAAAACAGACATAAGACTGAAATCGGTTTAGAAAGTATCCTATACAATGTAAATCCAGGTAATTTCAAACCGTCAAAAAGTAATGGAATTGCAGACCCTGTAAAATTACCTGCCGATTTAGGTATTGAAAACGCTTTATTTATTAGTGATAAATTTGATATTTCTAGCGCGCTTTCAGTGATTGGAGGAATACGGTTCACTCAATTTTCAAAAATTGGCCCTTCATCCGTATATACTTATGCTGATGGGATGCCAAAAAACGCGAACGAAGTGATTGATACCCTCAACTTCGCTAAAAATTCGATTGAAAAATCTTATTATGGAATTGAACCACGCCTTTCATTAAAGTATTCATTGACCAATTCTTCCTCAATAAAAATTGGCTTTAATACCATCCATCAATATTTACACTTAATTTCTAATTCAACCTCCACTGTACCAACAGATTACTGGTTAAATAGCAATTACCACATTCGTCCTCAAAGAGCAGACCAGCTTTCAATTGGTTTATTTAAAAACTTGAAAGAAAATAAATATGAAACCTCTCTTGAAGTTTACTATAAGTCTTTGAATCAATTGTTGGATTATAAAGAAGGTGGAAACATCCTGCTTAATGAGCAAATCGAGACTGATTTAATTGAAGGAATTGGTAATTCATATGGAACTGAATTGTTTATACGTAAAAACACTGGAAAATTAACCGGTTGGATTAGTTACACCTATTCTCGGTCTTTTAGGCAATTTGAAAGTGAATTCACTGAAGAAACCATTAGTAATGGGAACTATTTCCCTTCATACTTTGATAAACCACATGATTTAAGCATCGTAGGTTCATATTCATTTTCCAAAAGAGTAAAACTAAATTGGAATTTTGTTTATGGAAGTGGACGCCCAATCACCGCGCCAGACGGAAAATATGATCAGCAATACGTTTTATCGCTCAGAAATTATTCAGAGAGAAATCAATATAGAATCCCTGATTACCACCGCTTTGATTTAGGGTTAAACATCGATGAAAATTTCAAAAAGAATAAAAGTTATAAAGGGAGCTGGTCATTTAGCATTTATAATTTTTATGCTCGAAAAAATGCATTCTCCGTATTTTTCAATCAGTCGGGTTTTGCGTATAAATTATCCGTACTTGGAACGGTTTTCCCTTCTATTACATACAATATTACATTTGAATAATGATGCGTTTATTATATATATTATTTTTTCTCCTCCTTCACAGCTCGGTTATAGCGGAGAACGTTATTTCGCCTCAAGCCTCGGTACACATTAATAAACCCTATTATTTTCAAGGGGATGATGTTTATTTTAAATTATACATTGAAGGACGCGGGTTACAACCCTCTGGTTCAAAAGTGGGAATTGCCGGCTTATACTCACCCGATGGCTCCAATTTACTTCAACAAATCACCATTTCAGGAAATTACGGAATGGCTTCAGGGAATTTTTCTCTAAAAGACATTAACAAAGACGGTTACTATATTTTAAGAATATTTTATCAAGATCATTTATTTACTGTAGAATTGCCCGTTTACCAATTAATCACCAGTGATACCGAATTAGTAAAGGACTCTATGCTCTTACCTGGTTCTGAATTGAAAAATTCAGATGAGATTAACATTGTAAGTGACCGAACATCGTATAACGCTAGAGACCGGGTGGCCCTTGAAATCACTGCAACTAACCTAAACTTAGTCTTAAATCCTTTAAAATACTCGATCTCGGTTCATAAGAATAATTATCTAAATACAGGCACATTACTTAAAGCCAATGTGACAGAATATTCCTTGGTGTATAAAAATGAAATTACTGGTAAATGTCTGAATGTTGAAACTTCAGAGATTCTTTCCAATCAATTAATTGTTGCTTTTTTCATTCAATCTGGGAAAATGGCAGCCGCTTATTCTGACACAAACGGTATTGTTTCCATTTCTTTAGATGAATTAAACGGAACGGAGAATTATTACTTACAGGCTTTTACGGCAGGAGGAGATCGGATAAACGAGGTAAAACTCACTGAATCCGTGTCTATTACACTTCCATCTTTTACTGTTGCTTCCCCTAAAGTTTTGAAAAGAAGCATTTCCATAGAACAGCAAATCGAAAAATTACTTTCATTGAATGTAATTAAAGATAATTACCTTACTTCGCCAGAAAAGAATAATGGAAATAACATTTCATTTAAACCAAAAGTTGACTTAACCATAATACCAGACAACTATTATGAAATAGCGAGTACACGTGACGCATTGCGTGAAATAATCCCTCAAGCCACCATACGTACCAACAAAAAAACCGACAAGGAACAAATTATTTTAAGAGATAAAAGAAGTTCCAAGGCTTTTAAAAAATCACCATTGGTGCTTATCAACGGCATTCCTACTATTGATACAGAAGTAGCGTTGAGTTTGCCTCTCGAATCAATTGAATCATTTAACTTAATTAATGACCTTTTTACCTATAATCAATTTTGGCAAATGGGTAGATATGGAGTACTGAGTATTAAGCTCAAAAAAGGGATCAAAAACCCGTTAGAGTCTTCCCTTTCCCAAATGGATAAAGCCAGTGGAATAAGCGAAAATCTTTCATTAAACAACACAATTCCTGATATCAACACCCCATACCTAACTGATATTTTAACTTGGAGTTCCATTTTAAACGTTGATCAAAAAGACCGGTTATATTTTCCTTTTTCGGATGATTTCGGCACCTATTTAATTACGGTTGTTGGAATAAATGAGTATGGTGAAATTCAATACAAAACACAATTAATAAGAAGGTAAACGACATGAATCGCTTTTTAAAAAATATTACAAACATTTTCGTTTTTTTACTTTTATTTTCTTGTATTGAACGAATTGATATTGTGCCCAACGAAGCTCCAGAAATACCTTATGTAAATGGGTTTATTGACAATCAAATACATACACAGTCTATCTTTCTGGGATATTTGGTCACCTTTTCAAACAATAAAAACAAGCCTGCTACAGGCGCAATCGTTTCTGTTTCTGATGATTTAGGAAATGTTTATCCATTTGTAGATAATGGCAATGGATATTACACTTCTATCAATCCGTTTGGAGCTCAAGAAAATAGATCATATCAATTACACACCCTTATTGACGGCGACTCGTTCACTTCAACTCATCAAATTCTAAATAAAGGCGATGAAATATCAAACTTTTTATTCAAGGAAGATGAAGTTGACAAAATTAATTCTGAACAAGAACTTGAAAATTATAAAGGGATTACTTTACAAGTAGGAATTTCAAATACTGAAAAGAAAAAGCACTTCTACATCTATAATATAGTAGAAACCTATATTTTGGACGCCTACCGACAGCCCATCAACTCTTATTATAGAAGATGTTACCTTACGGATCGAACAAGAAAGTTTGTTTTACATGAGGATCTTGAAGGTGGATATAATTTAGATCTTCAATTTATCAATTTTGGAAGGGAGTTTCAATATGGAGTCAGTTATGAATTAATTCAATATGGGTTAAATGAAGACGCCTATCATTTTTGGAAACAAGTAAAAGATCAATCCGAATCAACTGGAAGTATTTTTGAAACACCACCCTATACGATACGAGGAAATATGGAAGCTTCCGATAGATCTAAACAGATGAGGGGCTTTTTTGGAGTTTACTCCGAATCAAAAGCGAGAATCTTCACTAGTCAGTATGATTTATCTTATACCTGGCCTAATTCCATTAACGAACAAGAGTGCTATCCTCCTCGACCATTTTGGCCAGAGGCTTATTGTACGGATTGTATGAATAATGACTTTACTTCTGAAAAAACGAGAACAAAACCCTCTTGGTGGCCTTAGGCTAATGCGCTAGATCCTAGCTTGAATCCTGACCAATACCCAGCAATGGTAAGTCCGGCAATAATATGCCATACACCCCACCAGGCGGCGATAAACACCATCCCTCCCACCGGAACTTCTGGAGGGAAAATGGCGGGATTAAACAATAACGCTAAGGCTAAACCTGAATTTTGAATTCCTGTTTCAATAGCAACGGTCTTTCTATCTTGCAATACCAACCCACTCCATTTGGCAGTTAGGTAGCCTCCTCCCATCGCCAGCACATTATGCACTAGAACTAATACAAATATGATGGAAATGTAATTTAAAAAATGTTCAAAATTCAATGTGAAAATAATAATAACCATCGCTGAAAAAGCAAGAATGGAAAATCGCTTGATCGGCACCAAAATTTTATTGGTAAGAGATGGAAATTTAAATCTAAATAGCATTCCAATGATCAATGGCGCTCCTAAAATGATAACAATGGTTGATAACATGGAAAACGAATCAATTTCTAAGGGACGCAATAAAGCTCCTTTCATATCTGCACTCATAGTTCGTAAATAAATCCCTCCCCAAAACGAAAAATTAAACGGGGTAAGCAGAATACATGCAATGGTATTAAAAGCTGTTAAACTGACCGATAGTGCTACATTCCCTCTTGCCAATGAACAGATGAAATTGGAAACGTTTCCACCTGGACAAGCGGCAACTAATATCATTCCCAACCCAACAGTAGGGGTTATATTATCACCAAGAATATATAAAAACAATAAGGTTAAAAGAGGCAAAACTATGGATTGCGAAATAATTCCAATTATTGCTGCTTTGGGGGAAGAAATTAACCTTCTAAAGTCAATTGGTTTTAATTCCAAAGCAACACCAAACATGATAAAAGCAATAGTAAGATTTAAGAAAAACTTATTATCATCACTAAAATTTAAATGTATGAAGTCAATTTCTTTTAATGTTTCTAACATGATATTTCTATTTCCATTTTATATTACATCCCTGACTTGGTAATTGAGCTTCACTAACAGGAACTTTATTTAACATATCTTCAATGGCCTTTCTCAAATCTTTACCGTCGAGGGGTTGTTCATTTCCAGGCCTTGAATCATCCAACTGCCCTCTATACACAAGAGATAAGTCTGAATTATACACGTAAAAATCAGGTGTACAGGCAGCATCGTAAGCTTTAGCGACCTCCTGTGTTTCGTCAAAAAGATAAGGAAAACTAAAATTCCATTTACGGGCCAACTTCACCATTTCATCAGGGTTATCGGCAGGATATCCTTCTATGTCATTCGAGGATATGGCAATGAAATCAATGTCTTTACTTCGATATTGCTCCGATATCCTCACAATTTCCGGAAGTACATGCTTCACATACGGACAATGATTACAAATAAACATCACGACCACTCCCACCACCATTTTTTCATCCGGAAGGGTAGTTAATTGCCCCGACACCACATCCTTAATCTTAAAAAAAGGTGCTCTTGTTCCCAAAGGAACCATATTTGAAGGAGTCAACGACATGGTAGATACTAATTTAAATGATGATTGAAACGACACAAAAGCAGTTGATGGGGTTCAATATAATTCCCATTCAATAGAATAACGAGAATTACCTGAATTATTACTGTCCATATCAGTAGTAAACGGCCCTCCTGCTCTATCGGCAACTATGGTAATTTCACCTATTAAATCATTGCTGCTCAGAAAATCATAATCCCAAAGTTGAAAAACTGAAGAGCTTCCACGGTCCACTTTAAATTCAATTTTTAATTCTTCAGAATTATTCGTCATTTTTTTGTACTTCTTTTTGGGCCAAATTTTATCGCCTTGAAATTTGATAAAAACCTCGTCCGCATCACTCTCTCCGGCCAAGTAGCAATGCAACTTTAGCAATTTTAGTGAATATTTTAGTGTTTTATCCATAGAGATTTGTACGTTTCTGCTAAAACAAGTTAATCATTCATTTCTATTGTAGAAAGAGTTTTTTATATAATTAATATTCTTTTACATTTGCAGCGGCAAGTTTGTACGACCAGCTCCTGCTGAACTCCCCCAGGACCGGAAGGTAGCAAGGGTAAGCAGTTGTAGCGGTGCGATATGAGCTTGCCTTTTTTTATTTCAATTCTATGAGCGACGAAAAAATAATCTTTAGCATGGCCGGAGTGTCGAAGGTGTACCCTCCAGCTAAAACCGTTCTTAAAGACATTTATTTGTCTTTTTTTTATGGTGCAAAAATTGGAGTCCTAGGCCTTAACGGCTCAGGGAAATCATCTCTTTTACGAATTATAGCTGGCCTTGATATGGAAATTCAAGGCGAAGTCGTAAGCGACCGTGAATATTCTATTGGCCTTTTGGAACAGGAACCTCAGCTCGACCCTACGAAAACAGTACGCGAAATCGTGGAAGAAGGGGTTTCAAATATCATGAGCCTTCTCAAAGAATATGATCAAATCAATGAAAAATTCGGGGATCCTGAGATTTTAGACGATCCGGATAAAATGAATAAGCTTATCGAAAAGCAAGGCGAAGTTCAGGAAAAACTGGACCGAGTAGGTGCTTGGGATATCGATAGCAAATTGGAGTTAGCGATGGACGCTCTCCGCACTCCCTCTGGAGATTCTCTAATTAAAAATTTGTCGGGTGGTGAAAAAAGAAGGGTTGCGCTTTGTCGTCTTCTGCTTCAAGAACCTGATGTGTTATTATTAGATGAACCTACCAACCATCTTGATGCAGAATCTGTACATTGGTTGGAGCAACATTTAAAACAATATAAAGGAACCGTCATTGCAGTAACTCACGATAGGTATTTCCTAGATAATGTGGCAGGTTGGATCTTAGAACTTGATCGCGGTGAAGGTATCCCGTGGAAAGGAAATTACACTAGTTGGCTAGAGCAAAAGCAAAAACGACTGGCTCAAGAGGAAAAAGAAAAATCTAAAAGGCAAAAAACTCTTGAAAGAGAACTTGAATGGGTAAAAATGGCCCCTAAAGCCCGTCATGCAAAAGGAAAGGCACGTTTAAATGCGTATAACAATTTACTTAATCAGGACATGAAGGAACAGGAAGAGCGCTTAGAGCTTTATATCCCGGCCGGACCTCGTTTAGGTGAAAAAGTGATTGAAGCAAAAGGCGTAGCCAAAGCGTTTGGAGACAAATTGCTTTATGAAGATCTGACCTTTTCTGTTCCGCAAGGTGGAATTGTTGGGATTATTGGACCAAATGGTGCCGGTAAAACTACTTTATTTAAAATGATCCTTGGTAAAGAAACTGCCGACGAAGGGACTTTCGAGGTGGGAAATACCGTTGAAGTTGCCTATGTAGATCAAGAACACGCTAATTTAGACCCCAATTTAAGTGTTTGGGAAGCGATTTCAGGCGGAAATGAATGGGTTGAACTTGGTGGACGAAAAATCAATTCACGGGCCTATGTGAGTAAATTTAACTTTAGTGGTTCTGAACAACAGAAAAAGTTAAAGGAACTTTCAGGTGGAATGAGAAATCGATTGCATCTAGCAATCGCACTAAAACAAGGGGGAAACCTGCTTATGCTCGATGAACCTACAAACGATTTAGATGTAAATACCTTGCGCGCTTTAGAGGAAGGCTTGGATAATTTCGCCGGATGCGCGATGATTATCAGTCACGACCGATGGTTCCTTGATCGTATTTGCACCCACATTCTAGCTTTTGAAAATGATTCTACCATTAAATGGTTTGAAGGTTCATTTTCAGAGTACGAAGAAGATCGAATAAAACGAATGGGTAATATTGCTCCTCAGCGAGTTAAGTACAAGCCTCTTAAAAGGTAAATGAAATCCCTTTTTTTGGTTCGTCACGCAAAATCCAGTTGGGATAACCCCCGACTGGATGATATCGCTCGACCGTTAAATTCACGAGGACTAAAAAACGCACCCGAAATGGGATTGAGATTATCAAAAGCAGGCGTAAAACCTTCCTTGTTCATTTCATCCCCTGCCGTTCGGGCATTTGAAACGGCGAAAATGATTTCCAAATCGCTCATTTATCCAGTGGACGAGATTGTAATAGCATCCCAGCTTTTCCACGCGTCTACTCAAGAATGTTTGGAATTAATTAAAACGTTGGATAATAAGTACTCTTCCGCGATGCTTTTTGGCCATAATCCCGGATTTACTCAGCTCGGGAATTACCTTGGTAATTTGACCATCGACAATATCCCAACCGCTGGCATTCTAGCCCTCGAGTTCCAAATTGAGGATTGGAAAGATATTGAAAAAGGAAATGGGAAATTTATCTTCTTTGATTACCCTAAAAAAGGCAAATAAATATTAAGCGACCTTATCTCTCCCTGCTTCCAAAACTGCATATCGCATCAGTTCTTGAAGTTGTTGAGAGGCTAAAAAATCACCAGCTTTCCCTGAATCTTCTGGTTCAAAATTGCCTTCATTCAACCACCAGTTATCTGCAGCTAATCTCGCTTTTGTTTTATCGACATTAAACCAATTAATATAGGTATCTGATATAATCCACGGTTTGTCGATGTTACTAAATTTATCAAAAAGCATTTTTCGGATCTGGGTGGCGGTAGAATCATTTTCCTTAAAATGCTTAATTGTATATGCCATCGTTTCAGGTTCAGTCATGATATTATCCCAATAGACATGAGAGGATATCACCTGTGATGTAGTAAGCAAATAACCGTAACCTTTCTCTACGGGCTCTTTACTAATTTCACAGAAGGCTTTGAATTCCTTCTTTTTTTTACCGAATATTTTTGTAAACACTGACATATTTTGAGTTTTTGACCTTTAATGAAAGAACGCTAAAAAGTCCCGAAGGTTGCTTGGGGCCATTTATTTTTTTTCAATATTACTTTTGAGCGGAGGAATAACGGGTCAAAAACTCCTCTAATCGATCTGCAGGGAGCTTTTTAGCAATAATTTTCTTTTTTTCGTTTAGTACATATAAAGTCGGCGTCTGGAATGCATCATATAAGTCTTGATAGCTTCCCACATAACTTCGGGGACCATTTACATTTATCCATTGCTCCATGTGCATTTCCGTAATATACTTTTCCATTTTCACCAAGGAGGTATCTGCACAAACAGAATATACTTGCACATCAAATTTTGTTTTATTAACAAAGTCAGCTAATACTGGTGTCTCTTTCTTGCAGTGCCCACAATCTGGATCATAGAAATAAACAATGGTAAATTTATTTTTAATATCGGCCATTGATTTGGGTTGCAATTTAACGTCTTGCATGATAAGATTCGGTGCCTGCATTCCCAACATGCTCAATCGCAGCTGACCAGCGCGCGACGTGATATTTAATTTCATTTGATCATTCGCCCAAAAATCCATTTCCCCCGATTCAAAATAGGCATCTGAAAGGTGTACAAATACTTGATCTAACCCCATCACTTGCGGAGCGTAATACTTACTCGTTAGCGACCAAACCACAAATTTATACATCTCCTGATTTGGTTTGGCCTTTTCAACTAATTTATTGATTTCACTTATTATCGTATCGGGATCTTGAATCAGAACGCGATCAAAATATTCATTTATTTTATTTGTAATTAAAGTGAAAGGCAACCGCAACATTCCATCATCAGCCAAATCAATTTTCGTCCAATACTGATTCTTAAAAAAATAATATTGGTAGGTAGAATCACCAACGTGCGCGGGGTCTGAGGATGATGGAATTGTTTCACGCGCTTTAATAATTTTAGTAATAAAAGCGGTGGGGTATTTTTTCACTAAAGCCGATTGAAAGGATTTTACTTCGTCATTAATTTTCATTAGCTCCTTTTCTGCTTGAAGCCTATCTTCTTTTGAAGCCGTAGAATCCTGAAAAATCGCAGTGTATGGCGCTGCTTTCAGATTTTGTTGGGCATTAAATTGTAAATTCTGATAGAATACATCATTTTCTGTACTCCCATCTACCTTGAAGTTTTTGTAATAATCCGCTTTATCCGTTTTTATTGAAAAATGCTGATCATCAGCGACCACGAATTCAAACATTTTCTGCTTTAATGAATCGTGCACCAAAAAATACACCCCCCTATTGAGTTTTTCATCCCCAGAAAAATGAACATTCCCCTTGGCATCGGTTTTACCGTTCCCTTTAATATAGGTTCCATCATCAAAGTAAAACGCCAATAATACGCTCGTATTGGGAAGGCCATTTACACAAACGTCAATTTTATATCCCTTCTCCTGAGCTGACAAGAATAAAGGAAACATAAGTATAATCAGAAAAAGAATCTTAGATTTGCTCATAATAAGTACAAATTATCGGGTAAAAATATGCAAAAACGAAGTAATAACAATTTACTTAAGTGTTTAAGTTTATTTTTTTGGTAGTCTTTCATTCACTTAATATTTTTGTCGTTTACTTTTCTCTATGTCACTACTAATCAAAAATCTGACCAAAATTTACGATAAGCAATTAGCTGTCAATGACATAAGCTTTGAAGTAAACAAAGGAGAAATTGTTGGTTTTCTAGGCCCGAATGGCGCTGGCAAATCCACAACGATGAAAATCGCCACCACCTATATACCACCATCCTCAGGAATAGTGGAAGTTTCAGGCCACAACGTTGTAAATGAGCCCTTAAAAGCCCGTAAATGCATTGGGTATTTGCCTGAACACAACCCCTTGTATACCGATTTATATTTACATGAATATTTGTCTTTCGCAGGTAAAATTTACGGCTTGACTGGGAAAAAATTAACCATACGAATCGGTGAGATGATCGAATTATGTGGCCTTGAACGCGAACAAAATAAAAAAATTGAATCACTCAGCAAAGGATATCGACAACGGGTAGGGCTAGCTCAAAGTTTACTTCACGACCCCGAGATTCTTATCCTTGATGAGCCCACAACCGGACTTGACCCCAATCAAATCATTGAAATTCGCAACTTGATAAAAAATGTGTCTGAGAATAAAACCGTTCTTTTCAGCACGCATATCATGCAAGAAGTGCAAGCACTATGTGACCGAGTGATTGTTATTAATAAAGGCAACATTGTAGCGGACGATAATATTCATCATTTATTGGAAGGCAATTCAACCCTTATTATAAAAGTGGAGTTTGAATCTCCTGTTTCTCCGGAAATATTTAATTCATTAAATGACGTTCTTTCTATTGAAGCCATTAGTGCGACCCAATTGAGTATTTCTTGTTCAAAAGACATGAGAAGTGAATTGATGAAGTTCTCATCAGAAAATCAATTATCTATCATCGGGATTCAATTAGAAAAATCATCACTCGAAAACGTTTTTAGGAATTTAACCAGTCAAAAGGAACATGCTTAACATCATACAAAAGGAATTTAACAGTTTTCTGCATAGCCTAATTGCCTATGTAGTAATTGGCGTATTTCTTACAGGAATGGGACTTTTGATGTGGGTATTTCCAGAAACCAGCATCTTGGAGTATGGTTATGCAGACATGGAAACGCTATTTAGCCTAGGGCCTTACGTTTTGATGTTTTTAATTCCTGCAATAACGATGAAGTTGTTTTCAGAAGAATACAAACAAGGAACAATTGAGTGGTTAATGACTAAACCAATCAGTGAATGGCAAATCATTTTAGGTAAGTTTTTTGCTGGGTGGCTATTGGTGCTTTTTGCACTATTCCCTACAGTAATTTATTATATTTCCATCTATAATTTAGGCAATCCAATTGGGAACATAGACAGCTCCGGCGTTATAGGATCCTACGTCGGGCTAATTTTACTATCCTCCACATTTACAGCAATCGGAATCTGCGCTTCGGCCATCAGTAAAAATCAAATCACCTCCTTCGTTCTAGCTGTTTTCTTATGTTTTATTCTTTACAGTGGTTTTGCCAGTGTTTCTTCCATTAATCTTTGGGGGGCAGGTTCTGATTTACTTAACCGTGCCGGCATTCTCTATCACTACAACGCATTGAGTAAAGGGCTGATCGATAGTAGAAATGTGATTTACCTAGGCAGTTTAACAGTCGTATTGTTGATGTTAACTAAACTAATCATAGGAGCAAGAAAATGGTAAAATGGTTAACTAAAAAATCAACAGGTGATTGGATTAATTTCCTAATTGGCGTTTGCCTAATGGTTATTCTAAATCAATATGCAGGAATTTATTTTGGGAGGTTTGATTTGACCGAAGAAAAAAGGTTCTCTATCAAACCAGCTACAAAAAATGTACTGAAAGAATTGGACGACCGAGTTTTTATTGATGTGTATTTGGAAGGAGAATTAAATGCTCCATTCCAACGATTCCAAAAGAGTATAAAAGAGGTTTTACAAGAATTTTCCATTTATTCAGATGATAAAATAGTTTATCGATTTATTGACCCTAGCACTGCGGTGAGTCAACAAGCTCGGAATGAATTTATGGCTGATTTGGCTTCAAGGGGCATACAACCCACGAACATCGTGGACACTCGAGATGGAAATCGCGTTGAAAAATTAATCTTTCCCGGGGCATTGGTGAATTATAAAGGAATTGAAAAAGGGGTCATGTTATTACAAGGCCGACAAGGAGAGCAACAGCTCAATGGCAGCATTGAAAATTTAGAGTATAATCTGATTTCAGCCATTTACCAACTCACTTCACTCGGAAGAAAAAAAGTAGGCTTCATCCAAGGTCATGGGGAGTCCGACTCACTGGAAATAATTTCTCTACAAAATACATTATTTAAGTTTTACGATATCAAAGAAATTGACCTTCCACATGAAGCCAATTTAACAGGAATCGACATTGCCATAATCAGCAAACCCACTTTGCAATGGACGGAACAAGACAAATATAAGCTAGACCAATATATCATGAATGGGGGAAAAGCCCTTTTTATGATAGATCGCACCGATGCTGATATGAATAAGGCAAATGAAGAAGATAACTTGTCCTTTCCCGTAGAAACGAATCTGGAAGACTTACTTTTCAAGTATGGAATTAGGGTGAATGCAGATCTCATCCAAGACAATAACGCAGCCGTTTATCCAATTGTCGTCGGGAATTACGGTCAAGATCAGGCTAATATTGTCCCCATTCCTTGGCCTTATTATCCTGTACTTAATCATTACGGGGATCATATCATTTCAAGAAATATGGATGCTGTTCTCACTCGATTTTCAGGCACACTTGATACCGTAAAAGCAGATGGAATTAAGAAGACACCACTGATAATGACTTCGCAATACAGCAGAGCAATCAACACTCCAGCGCATGTAAGCATCGCTGATTTGAGAAAAAACTTGAATCCAGAAAGCCTAAATCAATCTTTTTTACCTGTTTCTTACTTGCTAGAAGGGTCTTTTACTTCTTTATACAAAAATCGATTTACCCCAAAAGGGATTCAAGGAGCTATCAAGGAAACCGGGGAGCCCACCAAAATTATCGTGATTTCCGACGGAGATTTTGGAACCAATGAATTAAATAGTGAAACAGGTGAACCATTACCTGTTGGGCAATATAATTTCCAACCTAATTTAACATACAGTAACGTCGACTTTATTTTGAATGCGGTTTCATACTTGGTTGAAGAAGATGGCATTATCACTGCAAGAAGCCGGCAAATTCAAATCCGACCTTTGGACAAAGTAAAATTGGCAGACGAAAAACAATATTGGCAAGCACTCAATCTTTTGCTTCCATTAGGACTTTTATTGTTGATGGGGGTCATCCTGCGACTGATTCGAATAAATAAATTTTCAAAATTTTAACCCACCATGAATATGTTGAAAAGCAATATCTCACGATTCATTCTATTGGCAGCATTAGTGGTAATTATTGGCTTGAATGAGTGGTTAATTGGAAGTTCTTCTGACAACAGTGGGTTAAACAGAGATTTATTTATTATTTCCAATACAGCCGAAGTCGATCGTGTGGCCGTTTCCAATGGACAAACCACTCAATCCATTCATTTTGAAAATAATAATTGGTATTTAAATGACTCTCTGATTACTGATCCAATAAAAGTAAGACTATTATTTGCAACCCTTCAGCAAGCTTCCGTTCGCAGGCAAATTTCTGGGGAAGTAAAGCAAAAGATAGATTCCTTGTTTATGGTTAATGGAAAGAAAATTGACATTGAACGGAATGGAATCATCGAAAAAAGTTTTTCCTTTGTTGGAGATGAAAACGCTTCTTTGAGCTATTTCAAGGACAATGAAGGTGATATTTATCTAGTGGAAATCCCAGGATACAACGCATTTATCGCGGGGTTACTTAACATACAATCACCAAATTGGCAACACCCCAACCTCTTTCATTTGTTTAACTGGAGAAATTTATCCACCATTGAATTACATGGATCGGTGTTACCAGAAAATGAAATCATTATAAAAAGGAATAAAGCATTTTTTGAAATTGAGGGAATTAGCAACGCGGACACTACGCGACTAACAGACTACATAGATCAAATAAGTCTATTGGAAGCCGATGAGTATGTAATTACTGGTTTGAAAGAATACAATTACGAAGTATTAAATGTCACATTAAAAGATGTTGGAAATAACTCTTTACAGCTCACCCTTTTTGAAAGTGAAAATGACCCCTATTTTTATTTTGGAAACCTAAATACCGGTCAATATTTCCTTTTGAATAAGCAAAAATTAACCCCTTTGAAGCGGGAAATTAATTATTTCAATCCATAAGTGTTTATAATCACTTCATTGTTTTAATACAAACAAATTTTCCATTAAATTTACCACCCGGAATATTCTATGTAGTGATTCCACCAATTTGTCAATATTTTACAATTTTTCGGGTTAACCTTATAAATTTTAAACAAGCAATATGAAGTTTATCGTTTCTTCCGGCGCATTACTGAAGCAACTCGCCTCCATCAATGGCGTAATTACCACTAACCCGGTAGTGCCAATTTTAGAAAATTTCCTTTTTGAAATCAATGACGGGTTATTAACTGTAACTGCCTCTGATCTTCAAACATCAATGATTACAGAAATTGATGTTGAATGTAAAGAAAGTGGAAACATCGCGGTTCCTGCAAAGATCCTTCTTGAAACATTGAAGAATTTACCGGAGCAGCCTGTCACTTTCAGCATTGATGAAGAAACTTACAGCATTGAAATCAGTTCAGATAACGGAAGGTATAAATTAGCGGGGGAAAACGCCACTGACTTTCCAAAAGTGCCTACGGTATCAGATGATTTTAATCTTGAAATATCGACCGATGTATTAAGTCGCGCAATAAACAGCACCATATTCGCTACCAGTAATGATGAATTACGACCTGCTATGACTGGTGTGTATATGAATTTGACTGACACCAATACCACCTTTGTTTCAACAGATGGACACCGATTAGTAAGATATAGAAGAGTTGATATCGCATCGGAGGATGGCAGTGCTATTATTATCCCTAGAAAAGCATTGAATCTTTTAAAATCGACATTACCTTCAGAGAACACAGTGGTTACTGTTGAATATAATTTGGCAAATGCCATTTTCAAGTTTAATAACATTAAGATGATTTGTCGTTTAATTGACGAGCGTTTCCCTGATTACGAAAATGTAATCCCAGTGGAAAATCCAATTAGAATGACTGCTGACAGATCCGAATTATTGAGTTCCTTAAAAAGGATTTCCATCTACGCTAACCGTACAACTCACCAAGTGAGAATTAAAATTACCGGTAGTGAATTGCAAGTTTCTGCCGAAGATTTAGACTTCTCAAATGAAGCAAACGAACGTTTAACTTGTGAGCATGAAGGCGAGGATATTGAAATTGGATTTAATGCTAAATTCCTAATCGAAATGTTGGGAAATACGGATTCAGACAAAATTGAATTACACTTATCTGCTCCTAATAGAGCTGGTTTAATTTATCCAGTTGATAAGGGAGAAAGTGAAGATATGTTGATGTTGGTAATGCCCGTAATGCTTAATAATTACGTATAATTAACACGCAAAAAATTAAAAAGCCCATCGAAATCGATGGGCTTTTTTTTTGCAAATACATAAAATCACATTTTTTTACTAATTTGGATTTGATGGAAATTAGTGCCCGATGAAAAAGAAATACAATATTTCAGAATTAAAAGAGCTCAATGAGACGGTTGTAAACACCTCGATTCTCACGGGAGCTGTAATTGGGGGTATTGTATGGATAATTACCTTGTTTAGGGTTTCTGAAACTGGGTTAGTCTTCACTTATTTTACGGATTTTTTTGGTGTAGCTGTATTTACTTTGATGTATATTTTTAGAAATAAAATATCACTGTATTTCAGAACTAATATTTTAATTGTAATCGTGTTAATCCTTTATATTTCCACTCTACATACCTTTGGAATAACAATCGCAGTCGTATTATTTTTTCTTCTTTTCACATTTTTCTGCATCCAAATCTATTCAATTTGGACTACGTTAATCATTTCAATATTTCAAATTATTGTATTTATCATTTATGGAATACTATTTCATAAACACATCTTAGTCAGCTTGGCAAATAATAGGATGTACAATACAGAACTAAAAACATGGATGATTGGAGCAGGCTTGATATTTATGACAGTAATTATTATTACGTATTATTTATCAAGTTTTAAGGAAAAGGTGACCATTTTAGTGGCGGAGTTGCAAAAGAAAAATGCCGAGATTTCTAAAAGTGAAGCCAACCTCAAAGCCATTTTCGACAACACAAACAACATCATAGGCCTTTACGACACTAACTTAATATTACAAGAGTACAATCATGCTTTTTATTTATACACCTTACAAACAGACAATTTCGAATTGTATAAAGGTATTGACATCCTGTCAAAAATAAATCAGGAATTAGCTAACCAATTTCGGGGATATCTAAAACGGGCCCTACAAGGAGAGAGATTTAAAGAGTATGTGGAATACCCTAGTGAAATTGGGTCTTTACATTTTTTACTTTCCTATACCCCTATTTATAAAAATAGTGAAATAAGTGGTGTATCAATGTTTGTAGAAGATATCACAGAACTGAAATCCTACCAGAAAGAACTTGAAAAACACACAAAACACCTTGAGAAACTAGTTCACGATCGAACATTAGAGCTAGAAGCTACCAATGAGGAAGTTTTAGCAACCAATGATGAACTGATGCTTCAACGTGAAGAATTAGAAAAAACCATTCAGAACTTGACCTCCACGCAAGAGCAGTTGATTCACGCCGAAAAAATGGCCTCGTTAGGCTTGTTAGCCGCCGGTGTTGCTCATGAAATTAACAATCCACTAAACTTCATAAAAGGAGGGATTGATGGAATCAATACCTTTATTGATGAGAAAAAAATTACACGTTCGACCGATGTGAACTTTTTTATTCACGCCATTGAAGAAGGGGTGCGCAGAGCTAGTTCAATAGTAAGTAGTTTAAATCATTTCACTAGAGAGGATAAACACTTTAGTGATAATATCCTCCTTCAAAATCTAATAAAAAATTGTTTGGTCATTTTGGAAAATCAAAGCAAACACAAGGCTACAATCATACAAAATTATTCAGAAGAAAGGATATATATCGTTGGGAATGAGGGTAAGTTACATCAGGCCATTCTTAATATCATTTCAAACGCAGTCCAAGCTCTTAATGAAAATGGTGAAATAAACATTGATGTAAAGCAATCCAACGCAGACACCTCCATTAAAATAACTGATAATGGCGTAGGAATATCGCGCGAAAATTTAAAGAAAATAAAAGACCCCTTCTTTACTACTAAAGATCCCGGTAAGGGAACTGGACTGGGGCTGTCTATTACTCAAAAAATCATAGAAGAACATTCTGGAGAATTATTTATTACTTCCGAACTTGGAGTAGGTACTTCAGTCGTCATAAGACTTCCGAAAATCAATTCTTAAATTGATAGTGAAAACATCTGTTGTTCC
>JAHEMU010000250.1 GCA_024643485.1 Cytophagales bacterium | reverse complement strand
GCTACATTACACCCAATACTATTGTAACTATCTCTGTTGATAAAATTATATTTAAACAAGAAGATGGAAAGGAAACTGAAATTACCTTAGAAACTCCCTTTATTAAAATAAAGTCAGTGGAATAAATTTAGTTCTATAAGGATTAAAAATGTCAAGATGAACCGAATAATTTCAATACTCAGTCTTTTTACTTTATTAATATTTACTGCTTGCCGGCCAACTAATAACAATCCTGGTGAAATAGAACAGGAACCTTCTGTAGAAACTTCTCCATCGACTATTTCAGATACGGAGGCAACTCAACCCCTATCAGATTTAGAAAAAGAAATGGCAATATATGTAGGAGATTACTTTTGTTGTCCAAATGAAAATGCTAGGGATGAAATATTAGTGGCTTGTGATAACTTGAAGCCTTCAAGCTATAATTTATCCATTAACTCCGATAAGTTGATATTTTCCAGTATTTATTGGCAGGATTTTATTGCTGATACCATTACTCACTATTCCATTTTGGGCGATACCTTATTGATGCATTTTTCTGAAAATGGAAAGATGATATCGTATAAGATAAATAAAACTTATAGTTTCCTATTTGACGGTAGAAATAATATAGAGTCGAATGGATGGATTCATAATCCCGAGGAAAATGGATGGACTATAGACAATTGCGATATGGGAATGGACGATATTTAGTCTAAAATCGATTTTAATGTCTTTAAATCCTGTATTTAACAAACTAATCTCATTTTCCAGGTCTCCAATACAAGCATTGCAAAACAAGACATAAAAAATTGACCTTTTAGAACCATTTTTTGAACTTTTAAACAAATCCCAAATAGTATATTCAGAATAATTTTGTGTTGTATTAATTAACAATTAAAAAAAAGTTATGAAAAAGAACACAAACTCCCTATTTAAAAAGGTCATCCTGCTTTATTTAATGATAATTATGGCCCTTTTTGTCGTATTCTCTTGTTCAGAGCACAATATTTCCACATTTAAGGATTTACCTGATGAATTTGATTTATCGGTTTCTGACACTGCCGCATTTGTAAACGACACCTTGTTTATCACTTCGTCTTTCGATTTATCGATTTATGAAATTCCTATGGTGTTATTTCCGGGTGAAATTTCAGCACCAGCTGTACCCATTAATGATACATCCTATTATGTAATTGTACCGGAAACTACTACTGGAATGATAGACATCAAAATTGAAAACCAACCTTTCGATTTTTCCTTTATTTATTTGGAAATTAATTGCCAGATTTTTGATAAACTTTTGGTAGATAATTTTAAAATTATTGGTATGGACAACGGTGGAATTCAATATACCTTCAATTTAACCAACCAATCTTCTTCCTTCACTTCCTACTTCCGCCCAAGAGTAAATTCAAATGTTAGTTATGAAGGAATTGCACTTCAAAATTATCTCTCCTCCAATGAAAATCTCTCTCCTAAAACAGCAGCTGGAGGATGGTCTTTATATAATGTAAAACCAATAATTCATCCAGGGGAAACGATTACCATTCAGGGGAGTACTTCTAATCAGAATCAATATTTATTGTTAGAATTAAGAGGCTCCACAGAAGAAAGTGTCTGTAACAAAATTGAAGTTTTCATTGCTGTACCCTAACCCACGATCAGGGAATCCAGTTTTTCCTGGATGGTATGCTGATCCGGAGATTGCCGTGGTGAATAATGAATTTTGGATTTATCCTACCTATTCGAATCGATATTTTTAGATGATGAAGGAAATATTTTGCCCATCAAAATCATATACGAAGGAGTCGAATTTCGAAAAACACTAGACGAGTAAAGAAAAAGCCCATTCGGTTTATACGACTGGGCTTTTATTTGATATTTTTCTAATTTCTATTTTTTCTTTTTACTGCTGCTTTTATTTTTTTCAGCTTCAGCCTTTGCTTGGTTAGCCAATTTATTCCCATTTTCTCCGTAACCTACTTTCCAAGACCACGCGTCATTCATAAGTCCCCCACCCTGCGTAATTTGTTTAAAGGTATTTTCTAACTGCGTTTTGTCAAGTTCCATTTTACCATAGCATTCCTTATCCTTTATCCAACCATTTAGATCGATATACACCTTTTCACCGTTTTCATTATAATATAACCAGTTTCCTTGATCGTTAGTAAGGATGTTAAATTTTTCAATTTTCAAATTATTACCGTCTTCCACGGTTTTTGCTTCGGACATGTTACCGCCTTCAATAATACCGAAATCCACCCCATTCATAGCAATTTCAACATCGTACAACACGCCAAAATTCAATGCATACAATTCATTTTGCCCGGGATCTCCATTGGGAACAGCGCGAATTCCTGTTCCGCACTCAATTGCCAGCGGACTAGAATTGTCAATTGTAACTTGTTTAGGTTTTGGACTACAAGCATTTAGAAAAAGAATTCCTAAAGCGATTGCTAATCCTTTCCAATAATTGTTTAGATTTTTCATAGCGACATAAATTTAAGTTTGATTTATAATATACTTCTTTTTCTTTTTTTTTAACTATTAATAATTAACAAAATCACTGAATTCATTCTGATTTATAAAAAAAAGTGGAAAAAATGATAACTTAAATAATTCATTCTTAGTTTGGATAAAATATTAATCATGACTACTCATATAGACACATATCTCACTGAAGGGTGTGGACGCTGTTCGCTTGGAGGCACTCCTCAATGTAAGGTGCACCTTTGGCCCAAAGAACTAGCCGCACTTAGACAAATCGTTTTAGCAACTGATCTAGTTGAAGAAGTAAAATGGGGTGTTCCTTGCTATACCTATAAGAAAAAAAATATACTGATTATCTCTGCTTTTAGAGAATATTGTGGTTTGAGCTTTTTTAAAGGGACTTTATTAGAAGACGCGGAAAAAATCCTACAAATGCCAGGAGAAAACTCGCAGTCTGGTCGACTAATTAAATTTACATCTGTAAATGAAATTATAAAAGTTGAAGAAACACTAAGGTCTTATATTTACGAAGCGATTGAAATTGAAAGAGCGGGATTAAAAGTTGCTTTTAAAAAGAAGCCGGAACCCATTCCCGATGAATTATTAAATGCATTTAAGCAGTCACTTGCATTTAAAGAAGCCTTTGAAGCACTAACACCAGGAAGACAAAGAGGTTATATACTATTTATTTCGCAACCTAAACAATCAAAAACAAGGGAGGCGCGCATTGAAAAATACCGTGAAAAAATACTCAATGGTTTGGGTATGATGGATAGGGAATAACAAATACAATTGTTAAAATATTTAAAGTAAAAAGTTTCTTCTGAGTTTTGGAAGAAATGATATTTTTCTGTAGCCTAAAATTCCTAACTTTAGAATTCAATTTTGTTTCACTGCTAATTTCTATGGTATGTCTACTTTTCAAAACAACGGGTTAATACAGCAAGGTTACAACCATTGCAATGTTCATGAATTAAAAAATATTAGTAATGGATTGCGATTCACTCCATTGGTATGCATGGCATTGGCATTATACGGTCTATATATTCAAAATCCTTATTTGCATTTTGTTATCGCAGGACTTGGTATTATACCGTTCTGGTTCCCATCGGCACACCCTTTTGATTTGGTCTATAATTATGGATTCAGACATTTAGTTGGGGGTATGAAATTACCTGCAAATCCTTTACCCCGCCGAATTGCCTGTGTGATGGGGGGCTTGATGAACGTTGGGATTGGAATATCATTTATGATGGGATCGGTTATTGCTGCCTATTCATTTGGCGTAATCCTAATTGCCTTACAATTGATCGTAATTACTACTCATTTTTGCGTAGCTTCTTGGATGTACGAAGGAATTATGAAAATGTTGGGATTATGGAATCCGCCTATCAGCAAAGAGGTTGCACTTCAATTAATCGAAAACGGGGCAATTTTGGTTGATGTACGTGAAATGGATGAATTTGCTGCAGGTCATATTCCAGGTGCGATTAATGTGCCTTTAAATACGGTTGACGCCTCCGATCTTCTAACTACAGACAAAGACCTTATTGTATATTGTAGAAGTGGTATGAGGAGTCTCGATGCTTTGAAAAGATTAGGTAAAAAAGGAAAGGAAAATGTATTTAATTTCGGTGGTAAGGATAGGTGGTAACGTTAAAATATATCCATACACCCTCTTTATTATTGTATTTTTATCACAAAACATATAAATTATTTTATATTTCATACTTTATTTTTCAAATCTGGGTCGTTTTATACTATTCGGTACAATATTTGGGTGATTATAGATAGGTGAGTTTGATAGATATTCTATCAAAATATCCTATTATAATTTTATTATAAAGATGAAAACCATTTTCACACCAGGTATTGCCATCTGCCTGATCTTTTCCGTGTCGTGTAATACGGAATTAAAGAATGAAAACGAGGCATTAAAGGAGCAAATCACTAAACTTCACAATGAAAATCAGTCCATTAAGGACGATGGAGTCAAGCTTTCTTCCTCACTAGATAATTACAAAAAAATACTTCTCGAAATAGATAATAACCTAAATTCTATTCAAGCAAACTATTCTGAACTTTCTAAAGATCAAATTGAAGCTGGAAAATCCAATGTTGAAAACAGGATAAAAAGCAGAATACAGATCATTTCGGAGTTAATGAGTAATAGCAAATTAAAAATTCTTGCTTTGGATCGTAATCTAATTGAATTGAGAAAGACAAATAAGGGTCAGAGTGAAGAAATCTTAGCATTGGATAAGCAATTAAAAGCAGCTACTGATGAATTGTTAAAACAAGAAATT
>JAHEMU010000249.1 GCA_024643485.1 Cytophagales bacterium | reverse complement strand
TCCAATTTACTCACCGGCACAATACTGACATTGCTTGTTTCTGTGGTTGTTTTGGGTGGTATTTCACGAATTGGAAGTGTAGCAGGGAAATTTGTACCATTTATGGTGATCCTTTACTTTATCACCGTAACCATCATTATTCTAAGTAGAATTGATGCAGTTCCTCATATGTTCTTAATGATATTTGAAGACGCCTTTACCGGTAAATCGGTCGCTGGTGGAATCACAGGAGTTATTTTAATTGGTGCACAACGAGCTGCATTTAGTAATGAAGCTGGAATTGGAACGGCACCTATGGCACACGGTGCAGCAAAAACCAATCAGCCAGTACACGAAGGTTTGGTAGCGATGATTGGACCCGCAGTTGACACTCTGGTTGTTTGTACCCTTACTGCACTAACCATACTTATCACTGGAGTTTGGCAGGACGGAAATAAAGAAGGAGTATCCATTACGCTTCATGCTTTTGAGAGTAGCATACCATACGGTTCATATATCTTGATGATATGTGCGGCCACTTTTGCCATCACCTCCCTATTTTCATTATCCTATTATGGAGAAAAATGTTACGGCTATTTGTTTGGCGCTCAAAACAAAAAACAATACCGAATTTTTTATGTATTAAGTATCATTGTTGGTTCTGTAGCTTCGTTAAATGTGATCATCAATTTAATTGACGGAATGTATGCTACGATGGCCATTCCAACGGTTATATCTACCCTAATATTGGCGCCGAAAGTGAGAAGCTTAGCAAATAACTATTTTTCTCAGTTAAAAGAAGGGAAGATCCGGCAAAATTAATCTGCTAATATTTTAGATTTTAGAGAATTTTTCGTATATTAAAAGTTCTCTAAAATCTATTTACCATGCAATTTCATCCAAACGAACTATTCTTGTATCTTGACCCCACTACGTCAACAGGCAAGCAAACTCGTGCAATGGCCACGGGTATTTCCAGCAATATCAAGGAATTGGACTGGAATAAAGTTAAACTCACTTCCACCCTTTGGAAGGAAATCATTAACATGCTCGATTTACGTCCGAAAGATTTATTGGATAGATCTCATAGTGAATATCAGGAAAAAGTAAGAGGAAACACCTTCACTATGTCGGGTTGGTTAGAGATTTTAGCTAAGAATCCTCAGTATTTACGAGCCCCTATCGCTATTTACAGGGACAAAGCGATTCTTTGTTTACAACCTACGGATATTCTGAAATTTGAATCCGCGCCAAAACAAGGGAAAGCGCTACCCCATTTGCGCACCTCTGCATATTAGAGTTAAAAAAAATATTTATTAAGGCATTTATTTACATTCAGTAAAATTGAATGAATAAATGCCTTCTTTCATTCTGAATTTTCCCTGTTCTTCCCCTATATTTGTGACCTCACTAAAAACACTCCAATGAAAAAGGTTACTATTATCGGTTCAGGAACGATGGGAAACGGAATTGCTCACACTTTTGCTCAATTCGGAAGAGAAGTTCAGTTAGTAGATATCAGTAAAGATTCATTGGATCGTGCTATTAAAACCATTTCGGGTAACTTAGACCGACAAGTAGCCAAGGAGATCATTACCTCTGACGAAAAAACAGCAATTTTATCAAGGATTCACCCCACAACAGATTTAGCATCTGGAGTTAAAGAGGCGGAATTAATTGTAGAAGCGGCGAGTGAAGACTTTAAAATTAAAAGTAATATTTTCAAAACCATCGATCAGGAAGCACCGGAACATGCCATATTAGCGACCAATACATCGTCCATTTCTATCACAAAAATCGCAGCAGTTACCTCGCGTCCAGAAAAGGTAATTGGTATGCATTTTATGAATCCTGTACCGGTGATGAAGCTAGTGGAGGTTATCCGTGGCTACAATACTTCCGATGAAGTGACGAAATTAATTTTTGAAGAAAGCAAAGCGCTTGGAAAAGTGCCGGTTGAAGTAAATGATTACCCCGGTTTCGTGGCGAATCGCATTCTTATGCCCATGATTAACGAAGCGATCTATTCCTTATACGAAGGCGTTGCGGGAGTTGAAGAAATAGATACCGTAATGAAATTGGGAATGGCACATCCGATGGGTCCATTACAATTAGCAGACTTTATCGGATTGGACATTTGCCTGTCAATTCTTCAGGTATTATACGATGGATTTAAACAACCAAAATATGCTCCATGTCCACTATTAGTAAACATGGTTGCTGCGGGTCATAAAGGAGCAAAATCAGGTTCAGGCTTCTATAACTGGTCTGGAGGCTCAAGAAATTTGGTAGTTTCAAGCCAATTTTCGAAGTAAATAAACCATTATTCGTCGGGAATAAGCACTTAATGTCGACGCTGAGGGTGGATTGTTGAATATCTCATGGTAATATGAGGTTATTTACAGATATTTACCCTTTAACCTAAGGTCCAAAAAACGGCCATGTGAAATCATGATCAGAAGTAATTTACTTCGGTTGCTTAAAAACACCGATTTGAGGATCGTCTTCGTTGCTATAGC
This sequence comes from Cytophagales bacterium, assembly GCA_024643485.1. Taxonomy (GTDB): domain Bacteria; phylum Bacteroidota; class Bacteroidia; order Cytophagales; family Cyclobacteriaceae; genus JAHEMU01. The sequence continues at coordinate 2,303 of JAHEMU010000249.1, read as the reverse complement.
CATTATACTCTCAGCTCAGCTGGGTTTCATTTTAAGTTTTACAGACACCTCCGCCCAAGCCATTTGGCCGCCTGTGGGAGTTGCTTTTGCTTTGGTTCTTTTGCTAGGGTACAAAGTATGGCCTGGTGTTTTTATCGGCGGCTTTATCACTTATTCCATTTCTTTTATAAGTCAGAACATCCTAATCAGTGTGACGTCCATCACTGGCATTGCATTAATTACTTTAGGCTTGGTTGGTGAAATATTAATCGGCTATCTACTGTATAAAAAGATCATCAAAAATAATGCTCCCTTCGACAATACCGCGAGTACTTTTCAATTTCTTCTTATCTCATTGATCGTCTGCTTAATCGGTGCAGCAACCTATACCGGAAGTTTGTTTATGATTGGGGTAGTAGATGGCCCTCATTTCATTGAAGTATTTACTTCCAATTATCTAGCCAGTGTTACTGGTTTATTGTTATTCACCAATTTGATTTTATCCTGGGTAAAAGGAAAAACCCACTGGACTTATTCACATCGGAATTTAATAGAAATCACCACTTTTACCGGATCCATATTTATCATCATTTACTTTTTGTACAACAAAGAAATGACGGTCGCCTTCGAACGATCTTTTCCTTTTATTATAATCCCCTTTTTACTATGGGCCGCCTTTAGCGCAAGCATTCAGGTAGCTACTACTTTAGTAGTGATGATTAGTTTGTTTTCGGTTCAAATTACACAAAGCGGATTAGGGCCTTTTGTTTTAGAAGATGTTCAAGACTCGCTCTTCCTTTTACAAATTTTCATTATGGTAATTGGAATTTCAACGACTGTTTTATCCAGTTCGGTATTTGAAAGGACGGAAGCACGTAAAAAAATTGAGGCATTTAACGAAACCTTGGAAGATGCTGTAGTAAAAAGGACGAAAGAATTGGATGAAGAAATACGAATCAGAAAGGAATCTGAAACCGAAATTCGAAAAACCAACCAGGAATTGCGAAAAATAAATACAGAGCTTGATAATTTTGTATATAAGGTTTCTCATGATTTGCGCGCTCCAATATCTTCCATCTTAGGATTAGTTAACATTGCCAAATACGACGATTCCGAGAATAACATGAAAGATTGTTTAGGGCAAATTGAAAAAAGCGCTCGTACTCAAGACAACTTCATCAAGGATATTATTGAATTAAGTAAGAATTCACGAGTGTCTGTAAAGGCCGCTGAAATTAATTTCAAAAGTCTTATCGATGATACTTATGAACAAATTGAACATGCGTATAGAGGGGCTCCGATAAAACCGAAAATTAAAATAAAACAAACCAACCCGTTTTATTCTGATACCCTTCGATTGAAAGTGATTTTCAATAATTTGATAACCAACTCAATTAAGTATGGTAAAGAAAAAGGAGGGAAAATTAACATCGATGTTAATGTTCACAACGGTCAGGCAGATATCGTAATTGAAGATAACGGAATAGGCATACCCAAAGAATATCAAAGTCAGGTTTTTGATATGTTCTACCGAGCCACAGACCAAAATGCAGGTTCTGGTTTGGGTTTGTATATCGTAAAGGAAACCATTGAGAAATTAGAAGGAAGTGTAACCCTCGAATCCGAAGCTAACAAGGGGACGAAAATTCAATTTACACTTCCCAATAAATCACCTGAAAAGCAAAAAAGCTAATTAAAGCGACTTACATGCACCTCCATCAACTGGAAGGTTCACCCCATTGACGTACGAAGCTGCTGGACTGCAAATAAATGCCACCACAGCACCAAATTCGTGTGGTTTTCCCAACCGTTGAAGAGGTACGTGTTCCGCATATTGCTTTTTCATCACATCTGGTGTGGTTTCTGCCGCTTCGGCTCTCTTTTCAAAAAGGTATTCCAATCGCTCTGTTTCTGTGTATCCTGGAAGTAAATTATTCACTGTAATTCCCCATTGACCAATTTCATTAGAAAGCGTTTTAGCCCAATTCGCAATTCCAGCACGTATCATATTCGAAACAGGCAATTCCTTAATAGGTTGCTTAACTGAAACAGATAGAACATTTACAATTCTACCATATTTAGATTGAACCATTCCAGGAAGTAGCAACATCGACAACTCATGCGCCGTTTGAAAATGCATTTTAAAACCGTGCTCAAAGTCTTCGGTTTTCATCGTTAATATATTCCCAGCGGCAGGACCTCCAGAGTTATTAATTAGTATTTCTATTGGTCCATTAGTCTTAATATACTCTTCCACCTGTGCTACGACCTGTGTAGGGTTGGTATAATCAGCTACTAAATAAGCATGTTTTTGCCCCTTTGAA
>JAHEMU010000248.1:638-4805 GCA_024643485.1 Cytophagales bacterium | reverse complement strand
TTGTTGGAAGGGTGTATTTTGAGCGCAGTACTCTTGTAAATAATAATAAAATTGAAATTAATTTGGATGAATATGGAGCATCTTCTGGATTATACTTTCTTAGAGTACGGTCAATAAAAGGTAATGCAATCATAAAATTTATTAAGAAATAATAATTTTCATTAGCAAATTCATCTGTAGGAAATAGCCTTGCTATAATCTTTAAAAAAAATGAAATACTTAAATAAAATCGTTATTGGGCTTTTTACCCTACTATTTTTTAGCTGTGTATCCAATAAAAAAATCAACTACTTACAAAAGTCAGAGAAAGGGAAGGTATTAGTGAATTCTGGACAATTAATACCCTTCAATATTGAAGAATATCAATTGCAGTATAATGATGTTGTTGATATTACGATTAAGACCAGCAGCCCTGAGCTGAATGAAATGCTCACGATAAAGGATGAAAATGTTCAGTTGCGAAATATGGATGGATTAAATAGCGGTGATGCATTTTTTCTAAGGGGATATACATTAGATAATGAGGGCTTTATTGATATGCCACTAATCGGAGTGGTAAAGTTGGTTGGAATGGATGTAAAAGAAGCAAAGCAGGTTATTGAAGAAAAATTACAAAAGTTTGTAACCAAGGACAACTATTATGTTAGGGTTCGATTAGGCGGCATCCGCTACAGCGCAATTGGTGAATTTAATAATCCAGGAAAATTCACGATACTTCAAAACAGGCTTACAATATTTGAGGCAATTGCAAATGCAGGTGATATGACTGTGGTTGCAAAAAGGAACGAGATCGTTTTGTTACGGCAATATCCTGATGGAGTAAAATCGCATACTATCAATTTGCTTAGCGAGGAAATAATGAATTCAGAATTTTTCTTCATTAGACCTAATGACCTAATTTACGCACGCCCGATGAAAGTAAAACAGATTGGTACAGGAGTAACATTGGCCGAAAGTTTTAGCGTAGTGGTTTCTGTAATAACTTTGTTGTTACTCTATCTTAATGTAGTAAATTAACTTCTCAAATCAAGAGATAATTCATTTAAACTCTTCCACCCAAAGTTCAATTTTTAAAATGAAGCAGACAACGCTACCGAGCTCTCAACTTTTTCATGCGGCCGATGATATTGATTATAAAGAAATCCTTTTTAAATATATTAAGTATTGGCCCTTGTTCGCTGGCAGCTTGGTTGGATTTTTATTACTTGCTTATCTCGTAAATCTACATAACCCACCAATCTATAAGATTGAAAGTAAATTCTTAATTAAAGAAGAAGAAAATACTTTAAATTTTCTCGATATGGGACCCTCCACTACGGGTGGTGTTTTGCCGAGAGGTCAAAAAATCGCAAATGAAATTATTCTTTTGAAGTCAAGAACAATTGCTGAGAAAGCGTTAGAGCAGTTACCTTTTGATGTTGAATATTATTCTAAAGGTTTTTTTATTAATACGGAATTGTATCAGAAGTACCCCATACAGGTTCAAGTAGACTGGAATCATGCTCAACTTTCTAATGGTGCTATTGGAATTTCATGGAAAGACAATAGCACTTTTGTTGTTGAACTTTTAGATAAAGAGTATTTGGCCTTCGATCCGAAAAACGAAAAACGTTTACAGATGGAACGCCCTTTTCGTGCCCAAAGAAATTTTAAATTTAATGAATGGGTTGAATTTCCTTTTATGAAATTTCGGGTTTCCAATATGAGGTCTGAATCTGAGGGAAGCGTGATCGTAAAATTTCGTGATAATGAAAGTCTGATATCCCAATACACGGGAGATAGTTTCACCGTGGCATCTGCTGATAAATTGTCATCGATATTATCATTGAGTCTGGAAACTACCCAACCACAAAAGGGTCGCGACTATTTGAATATGCTCATGAATAAATTCCTAGAGAAAGAATTAGATAATAAAAACTTGATAGCTCAAAACACTATTGATTTTATTGATATCCAGTTATCTGGTATCTCAGATTCACTAAGTAATGCACAAAATACACTTGAAAAGTTCCGAATAAAAAATCGGGTGAATAACATATCACAGCAAGGTTCAGCAATTTCAAATGAACTTGCAAATCTTGAGAAACAGCTTGCTGAAGCTGAATTTAAGAAGGGATATTATCTTAACCTGTTAGAATACATGGCCCGTGAAGAGTACACGGAGATTATTGTTCCATCTGGTTTAGGAATTGAGGATCCGATACTCAATAATTTAATTGAAGAGTTAATTCGCCTTCAGGCGGAAAAATCGCGATTTTTGGCTTCACAAACGGAAGATTCACCAACCGTTGTAGAAGTAAATAGAAGAATTGTTCAGCTTACGGCTTCCATCAATGAGGCAATTAAGAATGCCAGTGACAACACCAATCTTATTATTAGTGATTTAAAGAAACGTATTTTTAAAGCTCAAAATCAATTTGGGAGACTTCCGGGAACAGAGCAGGATCTATTAAACTTTGAACGAAAATATTCCCTCAACGAAAACATTTATACTTTTTTGGTACAGCGAAGAGCGGAGGCTGCTATTTTATTAGCTTCGAATCGACCCTCAAACGAGATTAGTGAACATGCTGTGCTCACTTTTTTACCCATGAAACTTAAGCCTCTGCTAAATTACTTCATGGCTTTATTATTGGGTGTTATTTTTCCTATTACTTTAATATTTATTAAAGATATATTTTCAATATACATTAGTGACGTTAAAGAAATCGAACAAAAATTAAGGGTACCCGTTTTGGGGTTTATCGGAGAGAATAAGGAAGATTCGCCCTTAGTAGTTTTTAACCAATCTCGCAGTAGTATCACGGAGTCTTTTAGAGCTCTCCGAACAAACATAAATTTCACATTTCAAATGGACAAAAAGTTAACCCTGATGGTTACTTCCATGATTTCCGGTGAAGGAAAAACTTTTTGTGCCATGAACCTAGCTTCGGTTTACGCTATAGGAACAAAACGGACTATTCTAATTGGATGTGACATGCATAAAGGTTTTCTGTTCAAAGATTTTAATATATCTAGTGCACCAGGCCTTTCAAGTTACCTTTGTTCTCAGGAAGATGATTTAAAATCGATTATACAAAAATCTGAATTTCCTTATTTAGATATTCTGGTACCAGGACCCGTTCCTCCGAATCCGGCTGAATTATTGATTAGCGACAGGTTTGTTATGATGTTAACAGAATTAAAACAACACTATGATGTTATTATTCTTGATTCTGCTCCATTGGGTGTTATGAACGAAGCATTATACTTAACGCAGGTAGTAGATGTAACAATATTTGTGTTAAGGCAATATGTAAGCGAAAAAAAATTCACAAGTGATATCAATTCGCTGAAACAAAATCGAGGATTGAAAAACCTTTACGTAGTTATGAATGATGTCAGCGAAGATCAGCTGAATCATAAGGGTTACGGGTATGGTTATTATGCAGAGGATAAGGCAAAAATCCCGTTCCTAAAAAGAATTTCAATTAAGAATAAGAAACGTAAGTCAGATTCTCCTCCTAAAAAAGTTAGTTAGCGATTCACAAATTGAGAGAGCTGTATTCCAAGTATCCAATTTTATTAAAATTACTCCCCGTTTTGGGTATTAGTTTTTGGTTTTTGTTGCTGTTCCCTTTTGGACTCAGAAACGAAGCCTACGTTTGGAGTGCATTCTTTGAACGGTTCAATATTTTTGAAATAATACAAAACCCAATTCCTGATATTAAGGACAATCGACCACTGGCACAATTATTTGCATGGATACTTTATCAAGTATCGGGAAAGAATGGTCTGCTGATTCAATGTTTTAATTTTTTGCTACTGGGTATGGCCTTCATAAAAATTACATCTATTGATGGAAAGAATAGACGGATGTTGGGGAGCCTCTATTTTTTGATAGGCCTTGTATACATATCTTCTTTTTACTACATATTTAATTTGCATGGAGTATTTTACAGTCCGATTCTATTATTCGTATCTATTTTAATTGCAAACTCAAATATTGTTTGTGTTAAATGGAAGGGTTGGATGGTTACTACACTAATACTAATTTTTTTTCACCCCTTTTTTGCAATCTTGTTCCTAGGCTTTTTTATTGGTCTTTGTTTTGAAGCACAGAAATTTTCAATAGGACGGGTAATTTCTATTTCCCTTATCTTAATAATATTATGTACGCTGATTCGA
>JAHEMU010000248.1:0-628 GCA_024643485.1 Cytophagales bacterium | reverse complement strand
CCAGGAACAATTCTTGACCTTATTCAGTTGAAAAACCTGATAGGATCTATGCGAAATGTTGAAGCGAATCTAATCATTGCGATAATCTCAATATTATTAAGTATTCTCACTATTCTTAAACATAATTTAAAACAACGCAAAATCCTTTTATTAGCATTTGGAGCAATAATTCCATTGTTTCTATATTATAATGTTCCCTTTTTGCTCTTAATAGTAATTTTATTAATGGTTCAGCTCCTACTTGAAAAGAGATGGGGATTGCTAGGATTACTTTGCAGTTCAATTCTTTTTCCGCTTGTAGTTAAATCTGGGGCACCAACCAAGATGGTCATCTTTTTATTTCTTGTACCGTATCTTATAACAAGAAATATGGATAAGGATTTTATCCTAAAATGGTTTGTTCCACGTCCATTAATTTTCGCGATAGTAGGGATTGCAACCACATTAATTGTTTTAGTACGAATAGGAATTGAGGTTCCTGTATTTTCTGCATTAATAAGTCCTATAATAGTTGAAAAGGGCAAGACACTTCAGCTAGAGAGGTGTATTCAATTAGCTAATACAGATAAATCAGGAAAGAGAATAGAGTTTCTTCAAGAAGGTTATGATAATATAAGAGATAACGGCC
>JAHEMU010000010.1 GCA_024643485.1 Cytophagales bacterium | reverse complement strand
GGGTGCCGAAAAGTGCAACACACATTCGTAGGTAGAGATTTCCTTGATGAAAAGATGAAGAAAATCAATTTGATCTTCCAGAAATTTTTTTCCGTGAATTCCAATCTTCATCATCCGATCTTAAATTTCCAGATATCTAAATAAAAGGTCTAAACGATCGCGTTCTGCGTCGCCCGCCGTTATTTCCTGGAACCGGGCAATGATCTTGTAGTTGAATCTTTCCAAGGTGGCTACTACACGATTTAATTCCAGGGAGTTAATCTTTAGTGTAAGCTTAATCATGGAGGGATCTAAGTCATCTATACGAATATTGCTGCTAACAATTTTCACGTTATTTTCTTCCACTAATCGGGAAATTTCTGCGAGTGAATAATCGCGCATATCCATTGAAAGTACCAAAATTCCCCCTGGTGTTTGAACTGCTGCCGATTGTGCGAATGCCGCCAATGCATCTTGAAGAGTGATTACCCCTAAATAGTTATTTTCTTTATCCAATACGGCAATAGATTGAACTTTTAGGTCATTTGCTTTTTTTATTATTTCATAAAAATGAATCTCTTCAGTAACGAAGGCTTTCGTGCCAATTAATTGAAAGTTGCTTACTAGTTTTTCAATATCATTGGCGTCTAAGATGATTTCTTCTGTGAGAAGACCCTGGAATTTACTTTGATCTACCACGGGCAAAAAATTACACCTCATCTCTTCCATCCAAACAATCGCTTTATGAGCATCGTCGGTGAACTTCAGCGGTGGGATCATATGATTTATTAATTCCCTGGCAATCATTCTTTTATAGTTAAATAAACGAAATCATTTAATGCAAATTAAACAATTCTGTAAGATAAACAATTCAAACTTCCGAATCTGATGGTTAAATCATTTCCTTTATCCCTTCCACAAATCCTTCTAAAACGGGAAAAATAACACTTAACCAATCAATCACTTTTGGAGCAAAAGCTTGAACGACAGGATATAAATATGCGCCGTCAGTAACCGACGCAGGAAACCCTAAATTAAAACTGTTGAGCAACCAAAATATGACAGATATTCCAAAAGCCCATTTAAGTATTCCCACAATGCTTCCTACCAAATTATCAAAGCTTCCCAACAAGGTCATGTCAAGTATTTTTTTGAGAGATTTTCCCAATATATTAACCAGAATCACAATGATGATAAAGATTAATATGAAGGAAATAAAGGGTAGTACTGTGTCGCTTACCTCTAAATGCTTACTTAGAAATTCGACTCCATTATGAAGCAGTTTAAACGCCCCGATGATACCTATAATCAATGCTAGTAAAGTTACCAGTTCCATTAAAAGACCGGTTTTGTAGCCCTTGTAGGCGCCGAATAATAAAATAACTAGTAATACTATATCTACGGTTTTCATTGGTTTAAAAGGGCTTTTACTACATCTGCAATTATCTTTCCTTCGGTTTTACCCGCCAGTTGCTGAGAAGCAATTCCCATCACTTTTCCCATATCTTTCATAGAAGAAGCGCCAGTACTTTGAACAATACCTTTAATCACTTCGGTAACTTCCTCGATACTTAATTGTTTCGGCAGATACTGTGAAATAATAGCCGCTTCATATTCTTCTTTTTCGGCTAGATCCGTTCTTTTTTCTTTGTTGAATATGTCAGCGCTGTCTTTTCGCTGCTTTACCATTTTTGTCAGAATTTTCAATTCCTGGTCAGAATCGAGTTCTTCTACTTTCCCTTTTTCAGTCTTAGCAAGAAGTATAGCAGATTTTATTGCGCGCAATGCAAGTAAATCTTCCTTGCGTTTTTCTAACATTGCATTTTTTATGTCTTGTTCAACTTTCTGTTGTAAGTTCATTATTCGTAAATTTATGACCTGAATTTGATGTGCAAATTTAATAAATAGTTTAAAACTATGGCTCGCTTAAGTGTAAATGTAAATAAAGTAGCTACAATAAGGAACGCCAGGGGTGGAAATAATCCCAATTTGAAACAAGTGGCATTAGATTGTGAGCGTTTTGGTGCCCAGGGAATTACGGTTCACCCACGGCCGGATGAACGGCATATTCGCTATCAAGATGTGCTGGACTTAAGTCAATCGGTCACTACTGAGTTTAATATTGAAGGATATCCGGATGACCGCTTTATGGAAATTTTGAGAAAAGTTAGGCCACATCAGGCTACATTGGTTCCCGATGCTCCTGATGTAATTACCTCAAACGCCGGGTGGGATACAATAAAACATCAACAATTTTTATCTAGAATTATTTCTGAAATAAAATCTTTGGGTATTCGAACTTCCATTTTTTTAGATCCAAATACAGAATTAATAAGTTCAGCAGTAGCTACAGGAACTGATCGAATTGAATTATATACAGAAGGCTATGCAGTTCTTTATCCAAAAAATAAGGAGGCAGCAATTGAACCATATTTAAAAACGGCAGAATTAGCTCATCAAAACGGTCTAGGAATTAATGCTGGCCATGACTTAAGTTTGGAAAATTTACAATACTTTAATCAAAAGATGCCATTTTTAGACGAAGTGTCAATAGGGCATGCTTTAGTTTGCGATTCCTTATATTATGGTTTAGAAAACACCATTCAAATGTATCTTAGGCAATTGCAATAACCATTTAACAATCCTCTCATGAGTAACGAACAACCGAAAAAATTATTTCTTTTAGATGCATTTGCACTAATTTTCAGAGCACATTTTGCCTTTAGTAATAACCCAAGAATCAATTCCAAGGGGCTAAATACTAGTGTGATGTTTGGATTTACAAATTCACTTCTGGAAATATTGATAAAGCAAAAGCCTTCACATATAGCAGTTGTTTTTGATACTTCCGCTCCAACGTTTCGCCATAAAGAATATGAAGAATATAAGGCAAATAGACAGGAAACCCCCGAAGATATAAAAATCGCAACCCCTTATGTGAAGGAGATCGTTCGTGGGTTTAATATTCCAGTGATTGAACTGGATGGATTTGAAGCGGATGATTTAATTGGTACACTAGCAAAAAAAGCCTCGAAGAAGGGATTTGAAGTATTTATGATGACCCCCGATAAGGATTTTGGGCAACTCGTGGAAGAAAATATTTTTCTGTATAAACCGGCTTATATGGGGAATGCAGTTGATATTATGGGGCCTAAGGAAATCATGGAAAAATGGGACATTACCAATGTGGACCAGGTGAGGGATATTCTAGGGCTTCAGGGGGACGCCTCAGATAACATCCCTGGTGTGCCCGGCATCGGACCAAAAACTGCGGCTAAATTACTTCATGCCTATGGAAGTGTTGAAAATATATTGGAACACGTTCATGAACTTAAAGGAAAGCAAAAACAAACGTTTGAGGAATTTGGACAGCAAGGTCTGTTATCAAAACACCTAGCAACCATCGTTATTGACGCTCCAGTAGAATTTAACGAAAAGGATTTGTCGTATTCAGGCCCTGATAAGAAAAAATTGTTACCCTTGTTGCAGGAACTGGAATTCAGAACAATGGTGAAGCGGATTTTTGATACCGCACCAGTTGAGACTACCGAATCGCAGTTGGATATGTTCGGCGGTTCTTCTTCCACTAAAGCTAGTCCGAATACAGCCTCAACATTTACCGAAGAAGAAAACAGTGAAGAAACAATTCTATCACAAGCTGCTGATTATCAATCCAGGACCCTGGAAATCGAGGACCTGGATGAGGTCATATCATTGAATAAATCTTTGATTAAAAGTAAGGCGTTTTCAATTGAAACAGTAACAGACCATGTAAATCCTGTAAATGCTAAATTATTGGGATTATCAATTTCATTTAAAGAAAAACAGTCCTATTATATAGATTTTGCTGATTTAAGTATACAGGAAACCACCTCACTTCTTCAAGCGTTATCACCAGCATTTCAACATCAGGAGGTGATAAAAATCGGACATAACATCAAATATGAAATCGTGATGTTCATGAGGCATGGGATTGAGCTTTCCGGACCATTGTTTGATGTGATGTTGGCACATTATCTGATTGATGCAGACTCCAATCATCGTCTGGATTTATTGTCAGAAATCTATTTAAAATACCAATTGCTACCAGATCAGATGAAATTTTTGGATAAAACCAAACGAGATCACAAAAGTGGACAATTGACGTTCGAACAACGCGTGGGTTTTGCGGGAGAGTCTTCAGAAGTAATGTTTCGACTACATGAAGTGTTAAATAAACTGCTGGACACTCAACAACTGAAGTCCCTGTTTTACGATATGGAAATTCCTTTGATACCCGTTTTAGCAAAAATGGAATCGATAGGGGTGGCGGTAGATGTCAGTGAATTAAATGAAATGTCGGCAGAAGTGGGTGATTTGTGCAAAACATTGGAATCTAATATATTCAGTGAGGCTGGTGAGGAATTCAACGTAAATTCCCCAAAACAATTGGGTGAGATTTTATTTGAAAAACTTCATTTATTAGAAAAACCGAAGAAAACTAAAACTGGACAATATGCTACGGGCGAGGAGGTGTTGAAAACACTAGAACACCATAAAATTGTGCAGGATATCCTTGAGTATAGAGAATTACAAAAATTAAAATCAACTTATATTGATGCCCTTCCGGCAATGATTAGTGAATCTGATGGTCGAATTCACACCAACTACAGTCAAGCAGTAGCAGCAACGGGTCGATTGAGCTCAGTAAATCCAAATTTGCAAAATATACCTGTTAGAACGGAACGCGGAAGATTAATCAGAAAGGCATTTATTTGCAACGATCCTGATTTCACTTTGTTATCTGCCGATTATTCTCAAATTGAATTGCGCATAATGGCTTCGTTTTCGGAAGATCCGCACATGATTGAGGCGTTTAAGCAAGGTAGGGATATTCACGCTACTACGGCTTCAAGAATTTTTAGTGTGCCGTTGGAAGAAGTAGATGATCAAATGAGAAGAAAGGCAAAATCAGTTAATTTTGGTTTGATTTATGGGCAATCAGCATTTGGCTTAGCTCAGAATTTAAATATTTCAAGAGGTGAAGCGAAGGAAATCATCGATGCATATTTTAAGGAATTTGGTGCGGTAAAGGCCTACATGGACGATGTGATCAACGATGCTAGAGAAAAAGAATATGTAGAAACCATTCTAGGAAGAAGGCGTTTTCTGCGAGACATTAATTCAAAAAATCAAACCATGAGGGGCTTTGCTGAACGGAATGCAATCAATGCTCCAATTCAGGGAAGTGCTGCAGATATCATTAAAATAGCGATGATTAAAATTCATGATTTTATGGAATCAAAGAATTTAAAATCAAAGATGATTATGCAAGTACATGATGAATTGGTATTTGAGGTTCACAAAGATGAACAAACCATTATGCAAGAGGAAATACCTAAGATGATGAGTGAAGCAGTTAAATTATCCGTGCCAATGGTCGTTGATTGGGGAGTAGGAGAAAATTGGTTGGAAGCCCATTAATTAGAAAGAAGGTATGTTATTCGAAATTTGGAGAGAGAAGAAGAGTTATGAGTATAAGTCCTAATGTATTCCGGACTGGAAAAAAGTATCGCCTGATAAATCACGGCGATACTTATGAATTTATAGTAGAGTCCTTTATTGGTGAGAATGATTACCATTTAAAGGATATACATACACTTGAAAAATATTATTTCTCTGATTTAACAAGATACGGAAGAAGTAAGGAATTTTTACTCGAAGAATTAATTGAAGAGTAATTACCCCCAGTTAGCAGGGTCTTTTCTCCAATCCTGTAGCCTTTTTACTTCCGATTCTTGAACGATACCCGCAGCCAATGCTTGTTCGATAAGAACAGGATAGTCACTCAAATAGCAAACATTAACGTGGGCGTCAGCGCAATTTTTTTCAGCATGATCAAATCCGTAATTAAAAATAGAAATGAGCCCCAAAATAATGGCACCATTCTCTTTTAGGGATTCTATTGCTTTTAAAGATGAGCCGCCAGTCGATATTAAATCTTCAACAACAACTACTTTTTGACCAGGTACTAGTCTCCCTTCAATCAAGTTTTCCATACCATGTCCTTTTGGTTTGGATCGTACATACAAGAAAGGCAAATCTAATTCTTGAGCAATTAAAGCGCCTTGAGGGATGCCAGCAGTAGCTACACCTGCAATGGCATTTACTTCAGGATAATTTTCTTTTATGGCCTGACACAGTAATAACATAATGCGTTTTCTGAGTGCAGGGTAAGATAATGTAATCCGGTTATCACAATAAATTGGAGATTTCCATCCTGAACTCCAGGTAAATGGATGCTCGAGATTTAATTTTACCGCACCAACTTTTAATAATTCGCCTGCAATTTCCGCAGCAGCACTATTATTTAGTAATTTGTAATCCATAAGCCCAAAGTTAAAGACAAAAGTTAGTTTGACATTTGCCTGATTATAATTTTTTTTGAAATTTGGAGAAATTTAAGACAGTTAGCTGTGCATATATTTATAAATGATGTCCATATCCGTATTGCGAATTCACCAATTGATATGGATGAATCGGTTTTTAATTTTATTATAGATTGTAATTCCGATAAAATTACTCGAGCAAATTTAATTCATCATGTGTGGCTAAAAAATGCAACACCAGATGTAATTGATAAAATATTAAAATTATTGAACTCAAATATTTCCCGACATTTATTATCAGTAACGATTACGGGAGATAATGTAGAGCTGTTAAAATCCCAGTTTAAATCTCATTTTAAAATCCTTAAAGCGGCAGGTGGTGTCGTGAAAAAAGGTAAGAATGTTTTAATGATCGAGCGTTTAGGAAAATGGGACTTACCTAAAGGAAAAATAGATAAAGGAGAAACAACCGAGGATGCTGCTATTCGGGAGATTTATGAAGAGTGTGGTGTGAGGGCCGAATTAAAGAAAAAGATATGTGCTACCTGGCACACTTATACAATGAAAAGGAGATTGATACTTAAAAAAACAACTTGGTATCAATTAAACCTAACCGATGAATCGGCGATGGCTCCACAAGTGGAAGAAGATATTACTTCCATAAAATGGATGTCACCAAAAGAAGTATTCCATGCCTTGGAAAATTCCTATTCATCCGTACAATTCGTTATGGATTTGTACTATAAAATGGGTAAGAAAAATGTCTAAAGTTGATAGGGAATAAACTTGCTAATATCTCCACCGTATTTATGGACTTCACGAATAATCGTAGAACTTACTGAAGCGTAGGATGGATTTGTTATAAGAAAAACAGTCTCTAATTGGTTATTTAGATGCTTATTGACTTGCGCGATGGTATTTTCATACTCAAAATCAGTTGTATTTCGCAAACCTCTAAGTAGGAAATTCGCCTGGTAATTTTTAGCTATTTCTGCGGTCAGTTCATTGTAAGTAATTACTTCTACCTGGGGGTATTTTTCAAAAACTTCACCTATTTTTTGAATCATAAAATCCAAATCAAAATGTCGGCTCTTTTTTGAATTGTGTCCAATCGCAATGATTATGCGATCAAACATTTTTATTCCTCTGAGAACAATATCTTCATGACCTTTTGTAAATGGATCGAAAGACCCGGGGAAAATAGCGATTTTTTCCATAGCTATGAGCAAAGGAAGGTGCTATATAAATCAAAGAAATGATGATCCTGAATTTCATCAAAGACAAATCCGAATTTCAAATAATCCGACCGGTCTCCAAATGATATGGTTTGAATGAATTTGTAGAATTCATTGTAATGAGGGCTTTGCTTCCCGATGTACCCCCACATTACTACGTTGCTTTTTTGTTGGTCGAGCTGAAGCCCTTTAAATACCAACATAATGTATTTAATATAATCAGCAAATTGCTTGATAGTGAACTGATTGTAATACTCTAAGCCATTCCCTTTAAGGGTGATGATGTGCATTTTAAAACGATCGATGTATAAATACATACTGATGTTTTTGTGACTTCTGGCGTATTGTAAAACTCCTTCAATAAGTGTTGAAGACTGGTGAGTAAATTCTACTCGGCTGTTGGGGTATAAATCTTCCAGCCATGTTTTCAATGATTTATTGAGGGCGAAAACAGTTACAACCTCTGATTTTAATGATTTATAATAATGGAATGTGTCCGATGAATCAACTTTGCAATTAATTTTCAAATAGTCGGCACAAGCTTCTGGTATAAATAAGGCAGAGGGGACATGTGAAAATTTTTGATTTTTTACGGCCACTTTAACTGATTTCCAAAAACCAGCTTGTAATACCTGATGTTCATCAAAAATAGCTTTGTAGGCTTCGTTTAATTCTGATGCGGAACTTACCTGGCCTACGACAAAATCTTCTAATAAAAGACAGCGATTATCGTCACTGTCGATAACCGCTACCTGTAAATCTCTAATACCCAGTTGAATTAATAACACATACTGACCAATCAGGTCAATATTGAATTTTTCGTCCTGGACTCTTTTTAAAAGTTTATATTTTTTTTGTTCCTGTTCCAATGATTACTCCCAGTTTCCAGCGGTTGTAGCGTCAGTACGAGATCCAAATCGAAGCGGTTTTCTGTTTTTAATTTCGTTCGATTCTTTTCTAGATTTATCAAACGGAAATAAATTTTTCACTTCAATAACGTCTACTAATAAACCAGCTGCACCAGTCGCTATTTTAGCAGTATAAATATCAAATTGTTTATTTTCAGCTCTATCATAACCAGGAACAAATGGTAAATCATCAAGGTTAGTTTCCGGGTCGAATCGGTACTCTGAATAGCTTAAAAGCAGTTCACCTTTAGTTATTTTATCACCAAGAGCGATTTTTTCAATCGAACCAACGGTACCATTATTGGCAAAGTCGCGGCTCACTTCAGCGCCATTCGAGTTAATGAAGGAATATGCTTTCGTGCCTTTTAAAGCCGGCTCACCTTTTTTAACGTAGAATTTAACAAAATCTCCACTATCAATGGCGTTTTCAACGTAGTTGGCAATAAATATCCTGTCAAATGCAGGTACCATGTCCAAAGTATCTATACGAACCACTACACTATCCTTACCATAGGAAAGCGTAAAGATTTCCTCGGTACGTTGAATAATAGCGTATTCACCATTTTTGATGAAATTAATTAAGCTGTCCCAATTAGAAGTGTATGAACCATTTACTTCTTGGTAAACAATTTCTGCTTCTCTAATAAGTGAAAGACGATCACTGATTGCCTTTTCTCTATCACCGAGCAATTCTTGTTCAGCGATGGTAGAATTGATTGAACCTACGAGGTAGGTAGCCAATCCTGCACTTATTGCAGTAAATATAAAAGTAGCAACCATAACGCGAGTTATTGGTTTTCCAGAGGTTGCTTTTCTAGCGAAAGCAATAATAAATCGCAATGCCAAAATAGCCACTGCAACAATCAAACTCCATTTCAAAATATCATTCATTTCTAAGTCGTAAATTTTAAACTGCAATTATAATTATTTATTGAAGGAAAACATAGCTTTCGCCATTATTTCCATTGTAATCTAAGTCAACCTTTGCGTATTGGCAAAAAGTTCGGTCCAATTTTTTAAATTTTCCAACAATTTATGTTTATTGTTTTTAGGTATTTTACTTAAATTTTCGAAATCAAACCACTTTACTTGTTTGATTATCTGCTCATTTTTACTCAATTCAGGGTCTATACCAACTAATAACTCACCACCTTTAATTTCGACACAAAAAAATAATTCAATTGCATGAAGGGGTGGCGCAACAAATTCGTGAAAATGGGAAAAATGTGATACTGAAATTGAAATTCCGGTTTCTTCTTTAAACTCCCGAATTAGCGCATCTTCCGTTGTTTCTCCAAAATGTATTTCTCCACCTGGAGGCGCCCAAAAACTATCTGATGCATTCAAACCTCGATGTTCTACCAACAACAATCGGTCATTAGATAGCAACCAGCCGCAAACACGGGTTCTAATTTTGTTTCCAAATTTCTCACTAATAATGTCGCTCATACTTCACTATCTTTGTACCTTACCAACCATGAAAAAGATGTTATTAAAGAATCAGGATTATAAGGAACGCATACAAAATTACCTAAAAAAACAGTTTTTTATGCATCATTTGGATTTTGATTTAAATGTGATCGAACCTGGGTGTACGGAAGGGATTTTAGAAGTAAAACCTTTTCATTTTCAACAATTTGGCAGAGTACACGGAGGGGTAATTGCTACCGTTGCAGATTGTACAGCTGGATTTGCTGCCTATACGCTGGTAGGTGAAGCTGATCATGTCGTGACAGGTGAAATAAAAGTTTCCTATTTTGCTCCGGGGTTTGGCCCTCAATTAAGGGTGGTAGGGAAAGTAATAAAGGCGGGCAGAAAAATTCATTTTTGCGAATCTGAGGTTTTTAATATCGATGAACAGGGAAATCAAAAGTTAATTGCGAAAGCTTCAACTAGTATGATTGTGATTTCCGAACAGGAAACGAAAAGTTAAATTGTTGTTAAAGACCAATTAAGGGATTATTTTTTTAAATTTGTTTTTTACATTTGAATAGGAAACTCAACAGGCAAGGTTTTTGTTTGATAAAAGCAGTAATTAAATAATAGGACAATGAAAAGATCATTAATTTTAGTGTTAGGTATTTTTGTGGCGCTTTTTGCTGTCGCTCAAAACCAAGAAGCTGAAAAAAAAGGCCCAAAAATAGTATTTGAAGAAACTAGTTTCGATTTTGGAGATATTTTTCAAGGAGATCAGGTGGAACATGTTTTTACCTTCGAAAACTCAGGTACTGAACCACTTATCCTAACGAATGTAAGTACTACTTGTGGCTGCACAGTGCCAAAATGGCCAAGACAACCAATTGCGCCAGGAGAAACTGCCGAATTATTGGTGAAATTCAATAGTGCAGGTAAGATGGGGAAAGTGAATAAGGTGATTAAAGTAATCTCAAATGCTTCAAACCCGAATACTCAGGTCACTATTACAACGAATATATTACCTAAAAAGGTAACGGGAACGAACTAAATTAAATTAGATATAAAAAAAAGGGTGACTTAACAATCACCCTTTTTTTTATATCTTTTTGAAAAAGTCGGAAGGTAAAATACGCATTAAGACTTGAAGAGATAGAAATCGTCTTGGCAACGAAATAATCTCAAAAGCTGGAAGAGATTCCAGTACTTCAATTAACCCCTCTCTAATAAATTCATTTTCTTTATCCGATAATTCTCTACTTTTCGCGTCATGTAAAAGAGTGGCTAATTCCTTTCGATTTTGTACTTCTTTATATAGGATATCCTGATATCGAATGATAATTTTTTCGAGGCGGTCTTTGTACCGATTTGAAATGGTTTCAAAATCTTGTTTTCCTTGTAACTTGTCAATTTCTTCCCAATAATCGAGAACAAAGCCTTCCACTGCTATCATGCTATTCTCAAAATCATCGGCGGAAAATCCCATTTTAATATTTAAATTTAATAGGAAATCATATTCTTCATCTTGAACCTTTCGGTCGGCCCATGCGATAAGAATTGCCAATTCGAGTAGATATTTTTTAAGAATCCAACTGTCGTCTTGAGGCATATCAATTTCATCAACATTAATGCCTTTCTCAAAATATTCTGATGCTGTTTTTTTGATTGCTTGTGAAGCAGGAAGGGAATCAATAAAATATTGAAACATTTTTTGTTCTTCCTTTTCTACTACTTTATTCGCGTGTGCTGCCCCGGCCATCACCCTAACTACTGTTAACCGAAGTTCGTCAATCTGAATTTTAATAAACTCAGAAACGGCCTTTTCATGACTCGCTTGCACCCATTGACGGAAAAAATAAATGTCTAGAAACAATAAACTATTGTGAAAAAATCCAGACCAGAAATTTACGTTCGTTGTTTTCTTTATCCTTTTGTCCAAGATTTTTTCAACGATGTCATCTGGAGTGCGCTTTTGCCCAAAAATGGTTGTTCCGGAGGTGTATAAGTTATCGTATACAGAATTATAAAATTGACCGATGTGATTTACCGCTGAAGTGGAAATGTGATCAAACCCTAAATCGGCATTACTTCTGTTTTTTTCTAATAAAAAATAACTACTCATGAGAGTATCCATCAAAAGTAATTTCACTCTGGATTCTTGATTTTCCGCCTGTTCTTTATGTAAATCCTTTAGGGGGAAACCGTACATAATCCCCGTTGGCTGAATGAGGCTGTATAAAGTTTCATCAGGATGATGGCCTCGATTAATCAAATCTAAGGTGATTCCATTTCGATATTCACTTTCCTTTAGTAGTAGGTAATCTTTAAGCCAACCCTTTTTACTCAGATTCATTATTTTCTATTGTAATTTTGGTGCCTTCAATATACTAATTTTTCATGTTCGTAACTCATTTTATTATAAATTGCGGTAAAATTTGTAAAAAAAGGATGTGGATATTTAATCTCAGGGTTTTTAGGAAACTTTGGTTAGCAATAGGCTTGTTCCTGAGCAGTATGGTAATTGGTATATTAATGTTTATGTCAATCGAAGACTTCGGTGTGGCTGATGCGTTTTATATGGCCGTTATTACCTTTTCCACTGTAGGTTTTCAAGAGGTACACCAATTAAGTCCAGACGGACGAATGTTTACTGCTTTTTACATCATTTTAAATTTAGGTATCTTTGCTTATGTCATTTCCGTCTTTTCTACCTTCCTTTTTGAAGGGGAATTAAGGAAGGCATTGAATAATTTTATGATTGGCCGTGAGGTGAAAAAAATGAAAGAACACATCATTATTTGTGGATTTGGTAGAAACGGTGTGAAAGCCGCTGAAGTGCTTTATAATGAAAAGCAAAAATTTGTAGTGGTCGAAAAAGAGGCAGAGGTAATCAATGCGCAAGCTGCATATAGTAAATATCAATTTATTCAAGGGGATTCTACCCAAGATGAAGTGCTGCTTGAAGCGGGGATAGAGAGGGCAACAACGCTAATAACAACACTTCCAAAAGATAGTGATAATGTATTTATTGTTTTGACAGCCCGACAACTCAACCCCTCCCTTCGTATTATTGCCAGGGCGTCGGAAAGTATTTCTGAGAAAAAATTATATCGAGCAGGCGCAAACAATGTCGTCATGCCAGATTCATTGGGTGGCGCACACATGGCCCAGCTGATCACTAAGCCTTATGTCATTGAATTTCTTGAGATGTTGAGTGGTGTGCATGATAAACAAATGGCGTTGGAAGAGGTGGAATATGCTCAATTGAAAAAGGAATCAAAAGATATTTCAATTCGTCAATTGGATATTAGAAACACGACAGGCGCAAGTATCATCGCTTTCAAACGGGGTAAAAAGAATTTCTTATTCAACCCTTCTGGTGAAGAAGAAATAAGAGACGGTGATATCATTATTTTACTAGGCTCACCGGAAAGTATCGATTTGTTCAGAGAGAATTATTGTCAATAGAAATTCCCAATTCTTTTAATGCTGTTTTCATGGATTCTGCTTGTTGGGTTCCAATGACCAGCTGTTTGCCATTTGTGAATTTGATTAAAACGCCCAGTTTTCCCGATATGTTATAAATTACGCCGTATTTAAAGCTGTACCGGACGCCATACCCAACGAAACCGTAATTTACAATGGTGCAAGTTACGATCGATTCGAGCTTTATGGTCCGATTTACGAATGGAAATAAAGTTACTTTAATTCCATGCTTATTAATAGTAGTCTTGAGACTGATGGATTTTAATAGGGCAATTAGTCCAAACATCAATAGCGAAAAAAGCAAAATGCCTCCATCAGACATGGGTTTGTCTCCAAACGGAATTCCCATAATCAGCTGTTGGACAATTCCCCAGGTTGGAATTATGGCAATCAATAGTAAAAGGATATTTAACCACCATTGATTAAACTGTTGTTTTTCTTCAAATAAATGTGTCATTGCATATTGTATTTAAGAGAATGAACCTTTCAACTTTATTTACGTTGTTATAAAAGTAAAAATAATTCAGTATTTATCCTTTTATAATTCTATTGGTTATGAAATTCAAATATTTTATATTTTTAATATTTCCTTTGTCATTCATGAGTTGTGAACAGCCCATACCAGACGCTACGGCGGTGATGGAAGCCGACCGTCAATTTTCTAAAATGTCTGCCGATTTAGGTATGCAAAAAGCGTTTTTACATTTTGCCGATGATTCGGTAGTGATGATTCGCCCAGGAAATAAACCATTACAAGGGAAAGTGGCATTAGAAAATCAATATGCCAATAGCGCTGATGATACCTATACGCTTACATGGGAACCTGAAAGGGGACACATCGCCAACTCAGGGGAATTGGCCTATACTTGGGGATTTTGGAACCTTGAGTTCAAAGCTGATTCAATACCGTCTCAAAAAGGAACCTATGTTTCAATTTGGAAAATTGACCATGAAGGTCATTGGAGGTTTGTTCTAGATATTGGGAATGAAGGTTTAGGCAATTAGCTTTCTTCATCTATAATTTCAATATCCGAAATTAATACCTTTTTGGAAATGGCCTGACCTGTTTTTGTTGCAGCAAGACCACCCATTGCAGTTTCTTTATACCGATCCTCCATGCTTTGCCCGACTTCACCCATAGCATCAATGCATTCATCCACGGGGATCACACCGCTCACGCCTGAAAGGGCAATTTGAGCGGATGAAAAAGCAATCGCGGCAGCACTGGCATTTCGAACAACACAGGGCACTTCCACCAAACCCGCTACGGGATCGCAAACTAACCCTAACATGCATTGAATGGTAATGCCAACTGCATTGGAAATTTGTTGAAAATCACCTCCTAAGCAATATACAATTGCCCCTGAAGCCATTGCGGCTGCCGAACCAGTTTCTGCCTGACAACCACCTACAGCTCCAGCTAGTGAAGCCTTTTTCTCAATAATTAATCCAATCCCTGCACTGATTAATAGGCCTTCAATCAGCCGTTTTTCCTCAATCTGATGAATATCATTTAGCGTATAAAGCACGCCCGGGATAATTCCTGATGCGCCAGCGGTTGGCGCAGCAACAACCCTTCCCATACAACTGTTTACCTCTTTTGCCGCTAAAGCCCGAGCGATAAGTTGTTGAAATTCTATATTTAATACCGAAACAGGGTGATTAAAAACTTTTTTTGCTCCATTATTTATCATCCCCGACCGCGATTGCATGTCCTCCGTTAGTCCTGTGTGAACCGCGTCGAACATCACCTTCAAGGCTTCAGAAAGTCCTTTAATTACGTCTTCTTTTGACGTGCCACGCTGTTTTTTTTCGTATTCTAAAACAGGTTCGAAAATTTCTTTTTTCTCAGTATCCAGAAATTTTTTCCATTCAGCAAATGTTTCGAAAAGCATGACTTCTGTGAATTAGGTGAATAATAGGGTATGGTTTGGGAATCAAAGTTAATCAATATTTTGTCTAATTGTCTCTTTCAAGATTCCTCAAATTAAATTGAGTTGTTGTAGTTCCTCTTAAGAACCTCTATCTTCAACCATAAATAGGTCGAAATGTTTATTAAGCAATTGTTAGTTTATCCTGTAAAATCCCTTTCACCACTTCAAGTTTCAAAATGGGAAGTGACTGAACGTGGTTTGAAATACGATCGTAAATGGATGCTGGTCGATGAAAAAGGCACTTTTATAACTCAAAGGAAATACCCACAATTGGTGCATATTGGTGTTGATATCAAAGAGCAAGGATTGGTTTTCCATCACGATAAAGAATCAGTGGAGGCCAATTTCAACTCATTTAATATTCATGATCGAGCGAAGGTATGGGAAGATGAAGTGACAATTTTAAAATCGGATAGTCATGCAGATCAGTTTTTTAGCAATTACCTTAATATAAAGTGCTCGTTGGTAATGATGCAGGACGATGCATTAAGAGAAAGGAAATATAATAAGGGGAAAGTAAATTTATCTGACCGACTGCCTTTCTTGGTAGTAAATAATGAATCGGTAAATTGGCTCAATAAACAATTTTCTTCACCTGTAACCCCCCTTCATTTTCGACCAAATATAATTGTTGATGGAGTTGATCCATTTGAAGAAGATTCATGGAAAAGCTTTGGTACTTCCTCAGTTAAAATGATAGCTGAAAGTCAGTGTATGAGGTGTAAAATGATCAATGTTAATCCATTGACAGGCGAGGTCTCCGAAAAACCATTGCAAGAGCTAGCTGCTCATCGGAAAATGAAGGATGGCGTTGCGTTTGGTGTGTTGGCATCACCGGTAAATACAGGAATATTGCGAGTGAATGAACAGATAGACGTGAAATTATAGGTCGAATTGAAAAATGCGCTTAAATTTGTATAATTTCTAAAATATGGCACTTTTCCCCTACTTAAAAGCATTTCATATAATTTTCGTTGTCACTTGGTTTGCCGGTCTATTTTATATCGTTCGGCTTTTCATCTATCAGGTAGAAGCAATGGAACGGCCGGAAAATGAACGAAATATCCTCTTGCCACAACTTAAACTGATGACCAATCGGTTGTGGGTTATTATCACTTGGCCTTCGGCAATTATCACCTTGATATTGGGAATTGTAGTGTTGTATTTGCAATCCTGGCATCTCGATTTTGCCTATATGTGGGTAAAATTGGGATTTGTTTTGCTTTTGTATATATACCACTTACTCTGCCATAGGATATATTTAAAGTTGCAAAACGATTCTATTCCAATGTCTTCTGATCGATTGAGAATGTGGAATGAAATAGCAACGGTATTACTTATTGCAATTGTTCTACTTATTGTAGTAAGAACTGCATTGAGTGTAGTTTGGGGAATTGTAGGGCTGTTTGGAACAATGGCTTTGTTGATTATTCTGATTAAATGGTATAAAAAATTAAGAGAAAAAAAATGATACGATCTGTAATTGCACTGGCATTGGTTACGCTATTTTTTTATGAATGTAAACCAACAATTAAGAAAGAATTGCCCTTGCCTAAGTTAGGTAGATTTGAAATTGTGAAAAATGGAGACGGTGTCGATACCGTTTTTCATCAAATTGAAGATTTTAAATTTGTAGATCAAGATAGCAATTGGGTGACTAATGAGACATTTTCAAAAGGTATTTACATTGCCGATTTCTTCTTTACCACCTGCCCTGATATTTGTCCTAAAATGAAAGCCCAAATGTTAAGGGTGTATGATAGCATTGGAAGCGAACCTTCTTTGATGTTTTTATCCCACACAATAGACCCGAAACATGACTCAGTAGCCGTTTTAAAAGACTTTTCAGAGCGCCTTGGTGTGGATGGCGCAAAATGGAAATTTGTTACCGGAGATAAAGAGGTTATCTATAAATTAGGACAAACCAGCTATATGGCTTCAATTGCTGACCAAGGTGCTGCCGGACTTACCCATAGCGGCCGGTTCTTTTTAATCGATAAAAACAGGCACATAAGAGGGGCTTACAATGGCACTGATGCGGAGGAAGTAAATGTGATGATTGGGGATATTAAAAAGTTGTTAAATGAAAATTAGTCAACTTTTTAAGTTACCTTTTATAATAATTGGTGTATTAATTTTTATCTCTTCCTGTGATTATAGCCCTGAAAAAGTAAAATTTAAAAGGTATAGAGTAGCAGGAGAAAGGCTTTTTGAACAACATTGTGCGAATTGTCATCAAAAAAATGGTGAAGGACTTCGCGGGTTATATCCTCCTTTAGCAGGGTCGGATTATTTGAAAAATGAGTTTGAAAAGAGTATTTGTATCATTAAAAATGGCACAAATGATACTTTAACGGTAAATGGAAAGGTTTATAACCTTCCTATGCCGTCTATCGATCTGGGGAATATTGAAGTAGCTGAAATTGTTACTTTTGTATATAATTCCTGGGGAAATGAAAAGGGACTTATTGACGTAAAGGAAATTGAATCATTATTAAAATCATGCGAGTAAACTTCCAAAAATATAGTGCAATGAATTATATTAAAAAGTCTTTTATTATACTGATTTTACTTGTGATAGTGGGAGCTTGTAAAGACGACCCACCTGCACCAAGGTCTAATTGGAATTTGATAGGGTTGGATGGCAAAACCGTTTATCAGCTAAAGGTTTTTGAAAATTGGATTTACGCAGGAACCGATCAGGGAATATTAAGAAAAAACATGTCGCTTTCTTCTTCTCAATGGGAAGAATTAGGATTTAGAGGAAAAAATGTACGCGCGTTCTATTTGCGCAACAAAAACTCCATTTTGGTTTCAATTGTGGATGATTTAGTTCCCGAAAATTCTGAACTTTATACCACTACAAATGCAGGGAATTCTTGGACATTATTACCCAATGGATTTGGTGAGGTAACGAATGAAAAAGTAATAGGTTTTTGCGGCGTTCCAAATGTAGATAATTCAGTTTATGCTATTGGCGATGGTGTAATCGCTGTTTCGGAAGATTTTGGTTCAACATGGACTAAAAAATGGGGAGAGTGGCAAGCTGTAGCCGGTGGTGGCTTGAGCTTTGTCAAAGTCAATCCGGAAAACGCGAATGAAATTTGGGCCGGAGG
>JAHEMU010000247.1 GCA_024643485.1 Cytophagales bacterium | reverse complement strand
CATGAATTTTCTAGTATTCGTTAGTGATTCCATATAAATCACAATACTGCTTGTCTCTGGATCGTTTCCGAAATAGTCAATTAAATCATGGAAACCGACATCTATCATGGAACCGATCGATACGAAATGGCTAAAACCTACATTTTGTTCCACAGACCAGTCAAGGATAGCGGTACAAAGAGCTCCAGATTGCGAAATGAAGGCAATTTTTCCTGGCAACGCCATTTTGTTGGCGAAACTTACGTTCAAATTGATGGATGGTTTAATGAAACCAAGACAGTTAGGCCCTATGATACGCATGTTGTATTTTTTACCGTATCCGAGCACCTCGTCAACCAACTGCTTTCCTGCCTCCCCTGCTTCCATAAATCCGGCAGAGATAATCACTACTCCCCCTACGCCATACTCACCGCACTCCTTTACCAATTCAGGAACAGAAGCCGCAGGTGTAGCAATCACTGCCAAATCAATTTCATCCCGGGTATCCGCTAATTTAGAATACGACCGAACGCCATAAATACTTTTATTTTTAAAATTGATAGGGTATATAATCCCCTTGTATCCAGAACCAATTAAATTTTTTATTAGGGCATGTCCTACTGTGCCTTCTCTGTTTGATGCTCCAATCACCGCAACAGTCTGTGGATCAAATATCCGCTTCATAACTCTATTATTTATGTTTACTTTTTATCTATCAAATATTCCAATACTTCTTCAACGCCTTTAGTAAGTGGTCATGCCTTATTTCGTACTCATTCCACACCATAATTTCTGAATCCGTAGCTCGTTCATCAAACGAAATTTTACCACCGTTCATTCCATCAGTGAAATTTTGAATGCATTGATGCAATGCCTCCACTTCATAACCGCCTTCCAATACGGCAAAACAATTTTTAAATTCTTCACGGAACATCCTACCAATTTTGTAGTACAACCCTTTCGAATATCTTAAATCGAGAAGTGGGTCGTTCTGATGTCCATCGAATCCTGCACTAAATCCCACCACATCCGGATTGAATTGTTTAAAAATAGGCATTAAACTCTTCATTGTATCCAGAAAAATATCATCTCCGGAATAAGGAGGTAACGTCGCATGAATCGTAAACCCTTCCCCTACTCCTTCTCCAATTTCCTCTTCCCTTCCCTTACCGGGGAACGCGGGGTACTCATGAATTGAAACGACCATCACCTGGGCACTTCCATAAAATATTTCAGAAGTACCATCTCCACAATGACCATCAAAGTCGATGATTAGTACTTTTTTACCTTGATTAACCAACTGTTGCGCGGCAATTGCTACATTGTTAAATAAGCAAAATCCACTCGCACGTGATGGATAGGCGTGATGTCCTGGAGGACGTATCAATGCAAAATCGCCGGTTTCAGAGGCATAAATAGCTAAATTAGCCGCATATATAGCCGCTTCATAAGAACCTAAAGAGGTAATGGTATCGGCATCCAAAGGAAGTGCCTGACTTGAATATTCCTTGACCTTTGACTGATATTCTTTCGTATGAACCAACCCTACGATCGACTCATCGAAGGAAATTTCAGGACATACCACTTCCGGTAGATTTAATAATCGTTTACCAGATTCAGGATGATTTCCCGTTTCGTGTTTTAAAGAAGAAGGATGAAATAATAGCTTCATGGTTTACTTTTCAACAGCAAAGTTAGCGAGCCTATCGCCCTCAAAAGCTAATTTATATCATAAAATCGGTTGATTAATAATACAGTCCAATTAAATAAATTCTAATTAATGGTTCTAAAGAACCCTAACATGGGAAGTGGAAGAGAAATCACATCGCCGTCAATTCCTGCAGCTAAGAATCCAAATTGAAAGGCTTTATTAACATCCGATTGCCAGCGCAATCCAGGAATAAAAAATGAAACTCCACCAGAATTGGCACTACCCGGAACAATAACGGAGTCAAACACAAAACTCATATTTTTTCCAAATTTGGATAAAAACCCAACAGACAATAATGTCTTTCCTTCAGATATACCATCAATAAACACCGCGCCATACCCTGCAGAAAAATTAAAATTTGTTTTCTTATTTCCAACCGTCAAGGCTGCAAAAGGCAACGCTAACCCAAAATTAGGAGAAGCCCATGATCCTGTTCCCAATAATGCACCAAATCCTAATCCTACATTTCCTTCCGTAGGAATACTATACTTAATGCTTCCAATTAATGGGACTCCAAACCAACTGGTCATCACACCTAATCCAAGATTATCACTCACCGCAAACTGCACATCTGGACCGAATAAATTCCATAATATGTAACTCTCCCCTTTTGCTATGGGAAGCCCGTTCGTTGTTAGAAAATATCGAGTAGCGAAGGCGTCATCCGTCACCAGTTCTCCTCTTGCATTCACATCTCCAGCTTTCACTTCCTTGATGTCACGAATTTCGTGTTTTGGGATAGAAACATCCCCAATATTTGATGTCCTTATGGTTATTTCTCGAGCGTCGATTGAAAGAATCTTACCCATAAAAGTGGTGCCATCATTTTTGGTAATCACATACATTTTATTGGGGTCTACCTGATCCATGCTCACAATATTTTGTGCATGTGAAATAACAGATAGCAACATAATCAAACCAAACCAAAAGACCTTTTTCATAGTAATTTTATCTTATATCAGATAAAGCTAACAATAAATTACCTATAAAAAAAGGGGGTTAATTACCCCCTTTTCTTGTTGGACTTCTTTGCTCAGGCCAGCTTCTTGGTTCACCTGTTCTTTGGTTAACAGGCAACACTGCTTTTTCACGAGAAGTTCTATCCGGATCTTCACAAGCCATATACACTAAAATTGCGGTAAGAATGGCATTGTTTCTAACATCGTCGAATACGATTTTATCATAAGTATCTCTGTTCGTATGCCAAGTGTAGTTAAAATACGACCAATTAAGAGAGCTCAAACTAAATGCGGGAGCACCAGCTGCCACAAAAGAGGCGTAATCTGAACCTCCTCCACCTGGAGTTCCAGGGAATGAGGTTTCAATTTGACCACTGATTTCTCTTGGAACAGCGGATAACCATCTTCCCAAATAATCATAGGAATGTAAAAATCCTTGTCCTGAGATATTAACTACTCTACCCGTTCCATTGTCTTGATTAAAAAGCGCTTGAAGGTTAGCCACTATTTCAGGATGATCCTCAACATAGGCCCTAGAGCCATTTAACCCTTGTTCTTCACTTCCCCAATGACCTACCAATATGGTTCTTTTTGGATTTGGATATACTTTTTTAAGAATTCTCATTGCTTCCATCATGGTTAGCGTTCCTGTACCGTTATCTGTTGCTCCGGAACCACCGTCCCATGAATCGAAATGCGCAGAAAGCATCACATATTCATCTGGTTTTTCTGAGCCTTTGATTTCAGCAATGGTATTAAATGTTGGAACCGTTCCTAATTCTTTAGATTCCGCCACTACTTTAATCTGAGGGTGACTGCCATTTTCAGCCAATCGATAAACAAGTCCGTAATCTTCAACCATCAGATCGAGAGTAGGAATAGATTTGGTATAGCTGCTGAATATTTTGCTTACACCAAATCCTTGTGAAAAATAATTGGTGATTATCCCCAATGCACCGGCTTTCTCCAAAGCTACTGGCAAGGTTCTTCTATCATAACCGGTTTTGTTCAAACGTTCTCTCCAAGCATCAGAAAGGGCATTTCTTTCTTCTTTCATTTTATTGAATGACTCTTCGGTCGCAAATTCCTCCCAGTTATAGTCAGGACGCCCAGTAGGTTGGTTCATAGAAATCATCACAAACTTACCTTTTGCATTTGGCAACCATTTCTGAAATGCAATTGAGTCCGCTACATCTGGAATAATTATCACTTCACCAGTGGCTCCTTTTTTCGGTGTTGGGCCGCTCCATGCTAACTGAGTACCTTCCAATGAACGTACTCTTGGCGAAATCAGGTCGATATGAGTAATACCTCTTTCCCATCCTCGCCATTCTCCCCATTTTTCATTTTTTGCAGATATTCCCCATTTAGAATAGGTGGCTACTGCCCATTCATTGGCCTTTTGCATTTGAGGGGTACCCACTAAACGCGGACCAATACCATCCATCAATTCATGTCCCAATCGTTCCAATTGAGAGTTTTCATTTGCTTCTTTCATGATTTTTTCCACCATTTGGTCAGCCGCTGACTGAGCAAAACTGGCAGAAATCATCAAAAAGAAAACATTTAATACGAGTAAAAAACGTTTCATATAGTATTCAATTATGGTTTGATTAATAAAACTAAAATACTGCTCAACTTCGTAAGAATCAAAAAGATTGGGATGAATGGTAAGTAATAATTAGTAAGTAAGTAATTTATCGATTATATAGTTCCGTATTCTTTTTTGATTTAATACTTTTGCACTTTCATTATCCTCATTAAACAGCAGCTCTATGATTCAGTATTTCAGGGGACAAAAAGGACGGATATTCGCCGTTGAATCACATCAATTATTTTCAACTGATGACTTGTCAAAAATTGACTGGTTATTTGGAAATCCTCTCCCCCCGGAACAACAACTTGAAGGCACTTTTATTGGCCCGCGTAAGGAAATGATAACTCCTTGGTCAACAAATGCCGTGGAAATCAGTCAAAATATGGGTATTGAGGGCATCATTCGCATAGAAGAATTGACTGATTCCGCTGTTACAGACATTCAGCCGGATAAAATGCTTCAAACAAAGTATGTGAATCCGGGTCAAGATATTTTTACAATCGTGCATCCACCTGAAGCCATTCAGGAAATTACAGATATAGCTGAATACAACAAAAAAGAAGGTT
>JAHEMU010000246.1 GCA_024643485.1 Cytophagales bacterium | reverse complement strand
TTGCATTGCTTCCTCTTGAGCCTTGTACACCAAATCATAAATTTGTTTTTGTTCTTTGGTAAATTTTCCACTTACTGGAATTGTGCGAGTAATATCAGCAGAATATCCGCGGTACTCAGCGCCAAGGTCCATGAGGATAAGTTCTTTGTTCGAAACTTCGGGTTTATAATTTTCGACGTAGTGTAAAATACAACCATTATTTCCTGCACCCACGATGGAAGGATAACCTTCAAATTCAGCTCCGTATTTTCTGAAAACGAATTCATGAATACCTTGAATTTCTCGTTCCGACATTCCGGGGTTAATCGCCTTCATAACTTCACGCTGACCAATGGTACTAATATTAACCGCTTTTCTAAGGAAAATCAATTCTTCATCTGTTTTCACTCCGCGCAATTTTCCCATCATATTTCTAAGATCTGACAGGTTAATATTTTGTGCTTGAGGTTCAACATTCAAAGAAGATGATTGGCTATCGTGATAGCCCACTTTTTCCTTAAATTGGGCTATCAGATCGTATAAATCACCTGAATCTCTGCCATCGCGAACATCATTGAAAAAAGGATTAAATAAAACCTCATCAAATTTGCTAAAATCGACATTATAGTCGGCAAATTGGGTATTATTGAACGCCTGTTTTATATCTAGTTCGTCCTTTACCCCCTTATCGCCAAGGCGTTTACCTGTCCACATCTCGTAAAATTCATTGCGAGGCTGCACAAAAATGATTTCGTCGTATTTATCGCCAGTAGGAGACGACATTTTATCCTTAAAAATAAGCAAAACGGCATGAGGTTCCCGGTATCCTGTGAGGTAATAAAAATTTGGATCCTGGTGGTAGACATATTCTACGTCATTAGCGCGATTTCTTACCGGATTGGCAAAAAATACGGCGACACTGTTTGATGGTAGAAGTTTTCGTAGACTTTCTCGTCTTTCTTTATGAAAGGATGCGCTGAGGAAATCCTCGGGCATATTGGAATTTTGGGAAAAAGAAAATCCTGCCGATAAGAGCAGGATTGTCAATATTTTTATCGGTTTCATTTGGCAATTATACCAAAATATTTCCGTTTTCAATAGCTTTTTTCAATACACTATTTAAACCATTTTTATTGATGGTTCTGATGGCTGATGTAGAAACCTTAAGCGTAATCCACGCATCCTCTTCTGGAAGGTAAAAACGCTTCTTCTGAAGATTTGGATAAAATCTTCTTCTGGTTTTATTATTCGCGTGGGAAACGTTGTTTCCTGATATTGGTCGCTTTCCTGTAATTTGGCAAACTTTTGACATTTTTCTTTTTATTTATGCCCTTGGTAAAATTCGGACTGCAAATATCGACAATTTTTTATAAAGCACAAACTATTTTTAAAATAAGGAATAAAAAATTCGATTATTAAGATTAGAATTTACTCAATTGATTAAAAACATCTAGAAAATAGGGCTGTCCGCCAGAATAATGAGTTTTTCCCTCTAAAGGAATAAATGTTATAATATCGGTGGAAGCGCCATTATCCAATAATTTATTGTAAGTAACCACTGAATTATCATAGGGTACGGTAATATCAGCGGTTCCGTGATACATAATCATTTTATGTTGAGGCACCCAATTAACTAAACCGTTTTCATTCAGCGCGTTTACAATTCCTTCGAATTTTAAATCAGTATCAATATTGGCTAGAAAGTCGGCATTTAATAAATCTGGTACAATCGTAGTTAATTCAGCATTGATTTCACTTCCTGATTTTGTTCCATCAAATAAGGATGAAATTTTAGAGGCATAGGGTTCTTTGAATAAATCTGCCATGGTTAAACCCACATCATAATTATCCAAATAGGAAGCGGCAACAAATGCCATAAAAAATGGATTGTCGTAAGTTTCCAGACCAAAGAAATATTCTTGCATATGTTTTACGTCATAACCACCAGAGGCGGGAGCGCTTCCCAAAAAATTAAATTCAGGTTGAGGCTCTTCTTCCAGGCGTTTATGGGTGGCCATGGTGGCGTATCCACCTTCGGAATATCCGGCTAGAAGTACATCTGAATTAAAATTCACGCCTTCTTCTTCTGCAAATTCACGGGCGGCTTGCATTAAATCAATAACAGCACCTGTGGTGTATTCATAGTTATAATAAGGATGTAAAAATTCCGAGGATTCTCCAAACCCTATAAAATCTGGAAGCACTACAATATATCCTGCAGAAGCAAACCAGTTAAAAAACACGTTTCCATCGGGATCTTCAGACGGAGCCGAGGCGTTGTCGGCGATGGTGCCGTGTTGGATACTTACCATACTCACTTCATTTTGGGTGATAGGCAAAGTAACCAATCCCGAAGCTGTAATAGTAGCTCCTTGAAAAGTTGTTTTATAGGTTATTTTATAAATATTAATATCATACTGCATGGCCGCAGCTAAGTCGGGCATTTGGTAACTATTCAAAAAACCTTTTATCGCCGTTGAATTAAAATTTGTGATCTTTTCTGAAGATACAAAATAATCGTATTGCGGTTCATTTTCTTTTTGACACCCAACGAGGGCACCTACTACTAGAAATATTAACGTTATTTTTCTTATCATTTTTTTGAATTTAGTATGGCATTTCTAACGGATCCGAATGTTTTAAGTAGCTCTTCTGCTTCGTTTCTTGAGATACCCGCTTCATCCATCACCATGCGAACGCCACGGTCCACTAGTTTATTATTACTTAACTGCATATCCACCATTTTGTTTCCCTTTACTCTTCCAAGTTGGATCATTGTGGAGGTAGAAATCATATTTAACACCAATTTTTGAGCTGTTCCAGATTTCATTCGGGTGCTCCCTGTTACAAATTCAGGGCCTACAACGGCTTCGATTGGAAAATCTACTTCTTTGGAAAGTGGGGAATTGGAATTACAAACAATACAACCAGTAATAAGTCCGTTTTTTCTAGCTTCTTGAACTCCACCAATTACATAGGGTGTTTTTCCTGAAGCGGCTATTCCAATAACTACATCGTTTTTGGAAATATTGAATTTGGATAAATCTTTCCAAGCTTGTTCGGTATCGTCTTCAGCAAATTCCACTGCTTTTCTAATGGCTATGTCACCACCTGCGATTAAACCAATCACATAATCGTGCGACATGCCATAAGTGGGAGGAATTTCGGATGCATCTAAAATTCCGAGGCGACCGCTTGTTCCCGCACCGATATAAAACAACCTTCCGCCTTGTTTCATTTTATCGACAATCTGGATGACCAAAGCTTCGATATTGGGTATGATTTTTTCTACGGCCAACGGCACAGATTTATCTTCGTTGTTAATGCCTTCGAGTAAATCACGAACGCTAAGAGTTTCAAGATTATTATAATTTGAAGGAGATTCAGTGGTATTCATTTGTTTAGTCTTGTTGATGATAGAGTGCCAATCCCGCAATGGGATTTTCTAAAATATTTTTAACATTTATTTCGTACTTCTTGGCGACCTTTCGTAGGTAATCGCTAAAATAAAATGCAATGCTTCCAGTAAAATGAACAGGCATCAATTTATAATTTTCGTATTGACAGATATTTTTTTCAAAAAACTGTTCAAAACTTCTTGTTACCAATTGAGCGCAATAAGGTTCCTTGATATTTTGAAAAACAAATTTTGCATACTGGGCAAGATACTTGTTTGCTTGCGGTTTTCTATAAACATTTTCTAAAATATCATCTCTGGTTAAATTAAAACGTTGTTTTAACCGATTGGAAAGTTGTTCGGGTAATGCATTTCGGATAAAGTCACCAATCAGTATTTTTCCAATATAGCTTCCACTTCCTTCATCTCCGAGGATATACCCTCCTGTTGGGATATTTTGGATGATTTTTTCTCCGTCGAAAAGGCATGAATTTGAACCGGTCCCTAGTATATTGGCTATTCCAGGTTCACGACCGCAGGAGGCTCTTGCCGCACCAGTCAGATCATCGGAAATGACTACTTCCGCATTTGGAAGAACCGCTTCAAATACCTTTTTCATTTTTGAAGAACTTTCTGGACTTGCCATTCCAGAGCCGTAAAAAAAGAGGGTAGATG
The DNA here is from genome assembly GCA_024643485.1 of Cytophagales bacterium. GTDB lineage: Bacteria > Bacteroidota > Bacteroidia > Cytophagales > Cyclobacteriaceae > JAHEMU01. Next base: position 763 of record JAHEMU010000246.1, on the reverse strand, counting down.
CGTCTTGTTTGTATTTCGAGATGAAGCCTTCAGATAGGGTGTTTGTAATATCCTCCCAAGAAGAGGCATATGGATTCAATCCCAAGGAAGACTCTTGATGAATGGAGCCGTCGGTATGTATTAATCGCCAGGCGGTTTTAGTAGATCCGCTATCTGCTATTATTTTAAGTTTTTTCATGATTCCAAATAACCCACTTTTTGAAATTTTTTAATTACATCGGGTAAATGGGGCGCGTCTTTTAGCTCGTCCGTTAAATCCTGTCCCGCCCAATGTTCATAATGTTTTCCATTTTTCCACATTCTGCTCTCTGATACATCATAGATAATTCCATTCACCGCTACCCAAATTTCAGGTTTATCTTGACCATTTCGAAGAGCCAATTGATTTTTTGTATAGGAAATCATTTTTGTGACATCACGAAGTGATAGTCTTTTTTTACTTGGTATAAAAATTTAATAGGAGGTTCAGACAGGGTAATACCCATTTTTTCAGCGAGCTTTTGAGCAAGCAGGTTAGCAGGACCTGAATTTCCTTCTGTTACATTAAAAGTTAATGCTTCGTCAATTAATGCAACCTCTTCATCGGCCAAATTTGAAACAGACGAATAAACCACCAGGTGTTCTTCGTCGATGTTTAATTTTACTGGATTTGTGGCTAAAGACCGTACACTTTGAAGTTTAATCACTGTTGTACCCGCGAGTAAATCTCCCAAACGTTGACCTTTACCAGTAACGATTATGGTAATAATGGCGACCATACCGT
>JAHEMU010000245.1 GCA_024643485.1 Cytophagales bacterium | reverse complement strand
AAAAAGCTTAATTGAAAAAGAAAATTCAATCTGGTCACCTTACGGTAAATTAAACAGAATAAATTACTTCATAAGGTTTATTATTTCAAGTATATTTTATTTATTATTGATGCTTTTAAATAGCACAACAAATAATACAATTATTTTGATCTCTATTTTTCCAAATTTCCTCATTTCCTATTTCCTTATAATCCAATCAATGAAAAGATGTAGAGATATTGGTATAAATAGAGAAAAATCGTTTTTCTTATTTATACCATTATGGAATATTATTTTCTTAATATATCTATTGTATAAAGAAGGTAAATAATTATTATTATTCTTATTTTACCTAAATACAAAAACTTATTATTTCAGAAGTACATTTTGTATAGGCTTTTGGTTTTGTTAAGATTAAATTAAAAACCGAAAATATCTTCTGGTATAGTTCAATTTACAAATGGCAATTTCGAACTTGTAATTTGTAAATTTTAGGTTGAACGGCGTTCAACCTAAAGACTCATCATATCCTTGAATTTCGCAGCTTGTCTTCGGCTCACTTCCACTTTTTCTCCACCTTTTAACCGCACCATAAGTCCTCCGTTAAACCAAGGCTCAATAGCCTCTACCCAACTCAAATTGATAATATGCTTTCTGCTCGCTCTAAAGAAGTGTCGGTCATCCAATTTATCGTCCAGCGCATTGAGTGACTTGTGAATCATCGGTTTATTATTGTCGAAATACACTTTAATATAATTACCATCCGATTCGAACAAACGTATGTTCTCTAATTTCACGAACCAACATCGATCACCATCTTTTACAAAAACTTGGTCATTAAGGGTCAATTGCTTTTGAGTAGGTAGCTCTGGCTCAGATTCTTTAATGAAATTTTCAAGTTTGCTCAAACTCTCCTGTAATCTTTCCGGTTGAATAGGCTTCAACAAATAATCCAAAGCATTCACTTCAAAAGCTTTCAAAGCATATTCATCATAAGCTGTGGTGAAAATTACTCTTGGCGCATTGTCCAACAGCTCCAACAAGTCAAAACCCGTTTTCCCTGGCATTTGAATATCCAAAAACAATAAATCAGGTTTTAACTGATCAATTAACTCAATCGCTTCATCCGCATTAGCCGCTTCGCCGATTACCTCAATTTCTGAATGCTCAGCAAGCAATGACATCAATTCCTTTCGGGCTAACCGTTCGTCGTCTATAATTAGTGCCTTCATTTATTCTAAAATTACAATTCCTCGCTTTTTGGAATTTCAAGATAAGCTAAAACTGTCCCATGTTCTTCATTTTTTACAAAAAAGTTAGCTGTATCTCCGTAAATCATATTCAACCTCTTCTCTGTATTGATAATTCCTAATCCAGTGGTCTTTGATTTTTCCTTCTTTTCGAAGTGACCGCTATTGCGAACTTCAATTACTAGCTTTGCCTTTTTTATATACCCTTTGATCTGGATTTTACCTCCAGACTTCAATTTTGAAACCCCATGTTTTATCCCATTTTCCACAATTGTCTGTAACATTAAGGGAGGAATTAAAAAATTATACGTCTCGGGATGAATTTCCATTTCTATCGATAACCTCTCTTCATACCTCACCCTTTCTAAACTCAAATAATCATCTACCATTTGTAACTCTTCGGAGAATAAAGTGAGTCGTTTCTTATCTGAAACCAATGAATTTCTCAAAATATTGGAAAGCTGTGTAATCGCACTTTTTGATTTAACCGGGTTTTCATCAACCAATGCCCGTATGCTATTTAACGCATTAAAAATAAAATGAGGATTGAGTTGAGACTTTAAATTTTGAAGTTCAATTTCTTTTATAGCGGCATCTTGCTTTAACGCCAAATTATAATTCATAAAATAATGATAAGCAAAATAAATTACCAGCCATATAAAAAGTATAAGCGCATAAGTAAGGGTCATACCGACGATTGTTATGGGGTCCCAAGCAACTCCCGAATCATATAAACCCAACGGAATTACAAATGCTATCCGAAGAAAATAAATGATTATCGCCAATATAATCACGCTGAAAATAGACCTCGGAATTACCTTCACCATGGAAAGATTTACCCATTTATGCCGTTTAATCCAAAACCTAAAATAATGAGTGATGGTAAAAAATAAGGATCCTTCAATCGTAAAAAATAGCAGTTGAAAGTCCTGACTCTCGGTACTAAGTATTCGAATAATTAATTCAACCAGGACAAATGAACTCCATCCTCCAATCTGTAATGTCCAATATAGTTTCCTTTTATTCAATTCTTATCTCCAAGCGTCTGTTCGAACCAAATATAAAAACCAAAACAGAGCAAAAGCAATTAACAGCCATGAAAAAACGGTGAGTACCTTTTTAACTAATGGATCTTCAAATTCTTTAAAAGAAACCCATGTTACTGAAAAAGCGCCTCCTAGCGTGAAATACAATATGGATTCATCCACTTTTTGTTCAAATAGCATAACTACTCCAAACAAAATAAACCCTAACCCTATGTATAAATTAGTTTTTTTCATCTTACTCTTTCTTTTTAATATCCCCTTTTCTGAATTTAGTTTTCCAGCGATCGTGGGTCCATAGCCAAGCTGATGGATTGGATTTTATTAAATCTTCATTCCACTCTTTATACCTTTCCAAGACTTCTTCCGAGGTTAATTGGTGTCCGGCAGGGGCTAGTAAATGATAATGCAACTCGTACCTTCCTCTTGCTATTTTTTTTGAAAAAACGACCACAATTGGCATATGGGTCAACGCTGAAATTTGACCGATTCCATAATAAAAGGCACTTTCTTGATTTAAGAAGGTCGTCCAGTATCGACGGGCATGCCCTATTGGTGCTTGGTCTGCCAAAATACAAAACATGGCATTCGTACCAATCCTTTCTCTAATTGATTGGGCGGTTTCATGCTTAAGAATTCCAACAGCCCCGTATTTACTTCTCATTTGAAGCATCAACTTATTAAAACCTGGATTTGAAAGTTTCTGATAGGTGAAGTAAGCCTGTGTTGGGAAATAATTATCAACAGCCACCGCCATTAATTCCCAATTAAAAAAATGACTTCCCATTACCATTATCGAAGTTTTTCCTTCAAATTGGCCTAAAACTTCAGGGTTTTTCATGGTTACCCTTTTTTCCAATTCTTCTTTAGACAAGGAAAAGGATTTTAGAGTTTCAACGGTAAATTCAAAAAAATTGCGGTAAAAAGTACGTTCAATCGCTAAAAGCTCTTTACCACTTAATTCCGGAAATGAATTTTTTAAATTTTTTCTAACAACGGATTTTCGATATCCTATAAAACGATATAAAATCCAATACAAACAACTAGATAATCCATATAATACGCCTAACGGTAATTTTGAAAGCAAGAGCACCAATCGTATCATCATGATTCCGCTACTGTTTTTTTCTTATTCGCTAATTGTCCACAAGCGGCATCGATATCCTTTCCCCGACTTCTACGAACGAACGCATTCACTCCTTTTTCCCTTAAAAATTCAGCAAAATCGTCAATTTTATCTTTTTCCGCATTTAAAAACGCTGCCTCACGTATGGGATTATACTCGATGATATTAATTTTACTGGGGAATTTTTTCGCGAAAGACAACAATTCAGCGGCATCAGTCAACTCATCATTAAATTTGTTGAAAACGATATACTCCAGCGTTATTTTATTACTGGTTTTAGAATAAAAATATTGCAGAGCTTCTACTAAAACATCCAATTTGTTAGACTCATTGATGGGCATAATGGTATCTCGCTTGGAATCATTGGCCGCGTGCAGTGAAAGTGCCAAATTGAACTTCACCTGATCATCACCTAATTTTTTAATCATTTTGGAAATTCCAGCAGTGGAAACAGTGATTCGCTTTGGCGACATATTCAAACCTACTTCACTTGTAATGTGCTCTACACTTTCCAAAACATTACTATAATTCAAAAGAGGCTCACCCATTCCCATATAGACAATATTTGTCAAAGGAGTGTTGTAATGTTCTTCTGAAAGTTGTCGAATCAACACCACCTGATCATAAATTTCAGACGCATCTAAATTTCGTTTCCGGTCCATATAACCAGTCGCACAGAACTTACACGAAAGAGAACATCCTACCTGGGAAGAGATACAGGCAGTCATCCGGTCATCTGCAGGAATTAGCACTCCTTCAACATGATGCCCATCGTGTAATTCAAAAGCCACCTTGATTGTGCCGTCGTTGCTCTTTTGCTGTTCGCTAATACGTACTTGGTTTATTACAAAACGTTCCTCCAATTGCTCTCTTAGTGATTTTGAAAGATTTGTCATTTCCTCAAAGCTACCGGCTGATTTCTTCCATATCCACTCATAAACTTGCTTGGCGCGAAAGGATTTTTCACCCATTTCCAGAAATTGATCCTGAAGAGCTGTAAGGGATAATTTTCGAATGTCTGTCTTTTTTAGCACTGTCCTAATATTTTAACACGCAAAGATACCTATATTAACGGTTGAATAAGGTAAAATCAATTAAAAAACCATACAATGAAGCAAATCTTTCTTCTTTGTTTGGCTGCATCAATTATGTATGGATGTAATCAAGCAAATCAAGATCAAAATAAAATCATTTCCATCATCAATAATGGAAACAAGATCGTTACAGAAGTTTTGGTCAATTCTGAACAATACGAAGTCCAAATTCTATACACTCAAATCGATCGGGATTCTTTAAATATCCCACACTTTACTACTTATTCTTACCGAGTAAACCCAGCTAATTATTTTTACCCTGCGAGCACCGTAAAATTTCCGGCCACTGTTCTAGCCCTTGAAAAAATAAATGGTTTCCAGAATCCTGACATTAACCG
>JAHEMU010000244.1 GCA_024643485.1 Cytophagales bacterium | reverse complement strand
CTCCTATAAAAAAATGATCTCTTTCTTCAATGAAAGTGTATTCAGGCAGAATCAAAACACCCTTATTAACATCTATCAATCCCACCTGATCATTATTGGTTATTTTGTATAAGGTAGAACCCGAAAATGGCTCAATAGAACTAAAATTTACCGTGTTTTGTAGACCCCTTGTGGTATTATAGAGGTAATAATTTTGTCCTTTTTTGGCCAAGTAGTTGGTGGAATTCCAATTTTGGAGTTCATCAAAATAATCTTCATAGTGCGTTTCAGATTTGGAATCATAGATATGAAATCCCTCTTTTCCGTTTACTATCAATTCCTTTTTTAATCCTGGAACTATTCGCTTCTCATAATCCGGTGAGGCATAGAGCGAATCTTGAAGATGATAATATCCAATTAAATTATCTTTTATTAACGAAACACCCCCTTCACTTGTTCCAATTAAACCATCAAAACTGCTTTTCAATAACCGTTGACCCGTAGTGCTATAGAGGTACTTTTTACCTTTTTGATCTACCGATAAATACGACTCTCCCAAGGCTGAAATTTTCGCTAGTTCGCCCGTAAAAATAGTCGCCCCGGATCGATCGATTATATCCGTTTGGTTTTTATAATTTACCTGTACGAATTCAATTCCTTTATTGGATTTCAATAAAAATAAAGTATATCCCGGTTTCAATACATAATCTGAATTATTTTCTGATTTTATCACTTCCCTTGCTCCTCTCTTTATATATGCAAAAGTACTGCCCCACAGTTTAATTGAATCGTAAGCCACCACATCCTCCGATTCACCAGAAACTAGAAAATAACCTTCCTCCTTTTTAACTGCGATAAAAGAGTCGTTAATTTCAATGGTTCGATAATTTGATATAATCACTTCCAATCGGTCGTTGAGATAAAAATTCCCTTCTTCCTTTTTAAGATTAAATCCTCGTTTCATTAAATTAATTACCTGCTCACCGGGCTTTATATCATATCCAGAATTCCTATTAATCAATGCTTCTTTTTCACCCGTTTTTACCCAAATATGCTGTTCAGGCCAAGATTCAAAATCATCGTATATGAAAATGGGATTAACAGGGACCAAATCAGCCGCTTTCATTAAATCCTGATACGACAACACGGCATATTTATCTTTATGTAAGATGAGGTAATTATTCCCCACATTAAATAAACTATCATATTGGGGAGCTATGATTTCCTTGCCGGTAAAAGTGGTCATTCCCCAACCTGACCCCGTTTTTATAGCAATAAATGAACCTCCAATTATTTGGACATCATCGAGAATGGCAGGAGAAATTGAATATCCAGACTTATGTAAAACCCCTTTTTTATCCTTTTTTTGATAAGTCAAAATACCATACCCTAAATCATTATATCCTGTAAATTGATCCTCTAATATAATGTGGTCTGTATTACTGATAAGAATAGATTTGTCTTCATACATGTACATCAATAGATCTTTTGGAGAGAAGTTACACAACGACCGAGGATCAATAGTTTTAAAGTAATTTTTGAATAAAACATTTCCACTTTCATTTACATAATTAAACCCAAAGTGATCTAAAATCGGAAGCATGGACGACTTTTGACCCTCTAATTCCATTTTTAGAGAGTCTGTTAGCCAAGCCTGGGTTTGAAGTTCCTCATTTTGAGAAGATTTCATCCAATGAAAATAAATGTCTAAGAGTTTTTTTCTTGCTTGATCGGTGGTAAGAATTGAAAGTAGCTGATCAAAATTGGCTTTGTCGTTTCCACTAGCCAAGATATCTACTAATTGAATTTCTGCTGACTTTCTAAATGGCGACTCCGTTTTAGACTTCAAATATTCAATCAAATCCCCCGCCTTTTTCGAAGCAGTATATTGTGTATAGTACAATTTCTCATATTGATAAATGGCTTCATCCTTTTGGGGAGCCAAGGGATATTTATCAGAAAATTCTTGAAAAGATTCGATGGAATTAATTTGCTGTGCTACCCTAAATCCAGCTTTATACCGCATTTGTTCTGCCTGAGGCACTTCTCTTGCCGCTTCATGTTTTTCAATGAACAAGGAATATGACTCTTCAGTATCAGTGTTTTCAGCAATTGCGTATGCTAAGCTATCTATTCGGAACCTCTGTTTTATCAAACCTAAGCTGTCGATTCCAGCTTTTGCAAATTTCGACTTTTCCTTCTGCTCAATTTTCTGAAATAACCCCTGAGATTTTTTAATAAATGAATAAGAAGAATCGAGGTTATACGGTTCATAATATTTCGACCAAGCAAAACTGATGATAGGATCTGAAGGATCTTTTTGATAGGCCTTATCTAATAAATCTCTTGCCTTTTCAAAGTCTCCGGATACCATATTTTCCAATGCGCGTTTGGCTGAACCCGACTGCGAATAGCCGGTAGTTAATATCAAAAGAAGCCCAAATGCTAAAAAATATTTCATCATTTAAAATTATTAATAACTTATGAATTAAACGAAGAAATGATTGTGCCTCCACAATTGTCCATTCTTGCTCCAGTAACAGATTTCAAACAGTTTACCTCATTCCTCATTCGCAAAACGCCTAAAAACCCAAATATCAGCGCTTCTTTGTTATCTACAATAACTTTTTCGGGAACTATTATTTCTAAAGAAGGACAAAAACTAGAAATTTGTTCAATTAAAAATTGATTATGTGCTCCGCCTCCTGTAATCAATACCTTTCCTTTTACATGTTCATTTAAACAGGAAGAAATGGTTTTCGCGATATATTCTACGGATGTAAATAGCTTATTTTCAATAGGCACAATTAATTTACTTAATGGAATCAAGTAGTTTTTTTCAATCCATTCAAAACCGAGTGAAAATTTTTTGCCCTTTTTAGAGAGCTCTGCTTGTTCAAAAATTGCATAAACCTCCGCATCATATCTTCCTTTTTTTGCAATAGCACCTTCCGAATCATAATTTAATCCAATTTGTTGACTCAGCGTATTCAATAACATATTCACCGGACAAATATCAAATGCGAGTCGTTCTCCATTTTTTTGAAAGGAAACATTGGAAATCCCACCCAAATTCAAACAAGCAGTATATTCATTAAACAATTTTAGATCACCCATAGGCACCAAAGGGGCTCCTTCACCACCTAAGGCAACATCTCTACTTCTAAAATCATTTATTACCGAAATACCGGTGAGGTGGTTGATTCTATTCCCATTACCAATTTGAAAAGTAAATCCTCGTTTTGGTTGATGAAAAATGGTATGACCATGTGAGGCAATTAAGTCAACCTCACTGTTTTCAATTCTATTTTCTTTTAGAAATGTACATACTTGTTTTCCCATATAATCACCCAATAGAGCATCTAACTCTAACAAGTCTTCCGTTGATAAGGTCGTAGCTCTCTGTAATTTCAGAAAAATATCTTCCGGGTATGGAATCGTACAACAGAGATTAATTTCGAATGCCCATTCTGATTGATTTAAAGTAAATGTACAATAAGCAAGGTCTAGGCCATCCAACGATGTACCAGACATCATTCCAATTACTTTATAAGTTTCAGTTCTTTTCATAATTTTGAACATATTCTACGAATAACCAATTAAACATGAAGATTCTCGCCATAGATTTTGGAACCTCTTTTGCAAAATGGGGGATATTTGAGGATGGAAAGTTACTAAAAAAGCAAAAAGGCAACACCCCATCTGAGATGAATTTGATTATTAAAGAAGAATCTCCAGCAAAAATCATCTGCAGCTCCGTTTCTATGAGTTATCAAGAGATCGCAGAGCAATTAAATACCTCTATTCCACTTCATTTTTTAACCTATCAATCAAAACTCAATTTTACTTTAAAATATAAATCACCTGAAACCCTCGGTACCGACCGAATTGCGGCTGTAGCAGGTGCGAGAGAGTTATTTCCTGAAAATGATTGTCTAATAATAGATGCAGGAACCTGTATTACTTATGAGTTTATCAATGCATCGGGAGAGTATTTAGGAGGAGCTATTTCGCCTGGGATGGAAATTAAATTTAAGGCTTTGCAACAATTTACTAAAAGATTACCGTTAGTAGAGAGGGAGGAGGGCACTGAATTAATCGGAAATACGACCCAAAATGCCATTAAAAGTGGTGTAATTCATGGTACAATTGCAGAAATCCGTGAAATAATTCGCATGTATCGGAACAAATCACCAAATTTGCGGCTTGTTATTTGCGGAGGTGATTCAACATTTTTCGCAAATCACATTGAAGACACGATAAAAATTGCCCCTGACCTTGTATTAATTGGTCTATATGCTATTCAAAAATATAATGATTAAAAGGATCTCATTCGTTGCCTGCCTGCTGACCTTCTTCACCTTTTCAGGAAAAGGTCAAGATGCAGCCTCCCCATTTTCATCTTTTGGAATTGGAAACATTGATGGTATGGGTCTCATTCAAAATGAATCCATGGGTGGTTTAGGTATTGGTACCGGTTCATACTGGAATATCAACAACATCAACCCATCGATGTTGATGTATTCGAAAAACACCATTTTTGGTGAGCTTACAGTATTTCAAACCGGCATAATGTCCGAGTCAAGAACCATCCGAAGCGAGCAATCCAGTGAAATTAGTAAGGGTGCCGGTTTGAGTTATTTAATAACAGGTTTTCCTATTATCAAGAATAAGTGGTTTGCCGTAATGGGAATGCGCCCATTTGCTGTTTCTAATTATAATTTAAACTACACCACGCCCATCCCAGGATCTGGAACAGAAGCATATATAAAAGAAATTGGATCCGGCGGAATTAATCAATTGTTTGTAAGTCAGGGTTTTTCTCTTTCAAAAAATATTAACGTAGGATTAACCTCCCA